>NZ_JBYIQX010000050.1:0-49941 GCF_057707805.1 Streptomyces sp. bgisy159
CCCTTCCGACAGAGTTCCACGGCCCTTGCGACAGAGTGCCGCGGCGGGTCAGGGCTCAGGGGCCCCGTACGGCAGTGTCGTCCCCGGCAGCGCGTACTCGTCGCGCCGGCCGCACATGCCGTAGCCGCCGAGGCGGGTGGGTGTGGCCTCGTGGGCGGTGGCGTCGGCGAGGTACGCCGGTTCGCCGGCCGCCAGCGCGTCGAGCTGCGCGCCGGTGCGCTCGGCGGCGGCCAGGGCGCCCGCCCGCCACAGCGCCCGCCAGGTGGGCACCCGGTGGCGCACGAGGCGGGCCGCGGCGCGCTGGAAGCCGAGGAGCGGGCCGGTGTCGCCGTCCAGCAGGGCCTCGCGCAGCACGAGATGGCCCTCGACGGCGAGGTCCCTGCGCCGCCGGGCCGCCGCCTCGGTGCCGGGGCCGGTGCCCGGCGGCAGGGCCGCCTCGGCCGCGTACCACCGCGGGTCGGCGAGCACCTCGGGCGGGAAGGTGAACACGGCGTCCCCGGCCTCCGGCAGCCCGCTGTTCTGCATCAGGACGGTGATCCGCAGCCCGTCGCCCCGCACCATGCGGTGGACGGTGCCCGGAGTGAACCAGGCGACCGAGCCCGGCGCCAGCGGGATGTCGCGGTAGCCGTCCGGGCTCAGCGTCTGCACCGCGCCCCGCCCGCCTGTGACGACGTACGCCTCGGTGCACACCAGGTGCAGGTGCGGGCTGCCGCCGCAGACCCCGTCGGCGGCCTCCCACGGGTAGGCGGTCAGGTGGGACAGCCCGACCGCGCCGGGCAGCGGATGGGGCAGCCCGCTCACCACGCCAGACCCTTCAGGTGGGCGGCGATCCGCTCCTCGTCCCAGGCCCCGTCGGCGATCACCACCCGGTAGCGGTAGTCGAAGGACGCCCCGGGCGGCAGCCGGAACTCCTCGAAGAAGGCCCAGGAGAACGCGACGGTCGGGAAGGGCCGGGAGCGCACGAACCAGTGCGACGCGTGGACGGCGTGCGCCGGGTCGAGGTTCTCGGGGGCGTGCGCGAACACGACGGTGGAGCGGGCGTCGACGTCGTCGTGCTCGGCGGTGAAGGCGAGCCACGGGCTCTGGCTGCCCATCAGCTCCCCGGCGCCGGAGCCGGACCCCGGGGCGAGCACGTCGCCCCCGGTGAAGTCGCGCGGCCCGCGCCACTGCAGCCCCGTGTACCCGGCCATCTCGCGGCCCGCGGTGGTCGGGGAGCCGAAGACGAGCGGTTCGGAGCGCAGGTTGGTGAGCCGGATCGACCAGTCGAGGGCCCAGGAGCCGGCCTCCTCGTCGACGGAGTGCACGACGATGCCGCGCTCCTCGCGCGCCCACTCCCGGCCGCCGTGGGCGACCCACACCAGGTCCTCGGCGACGGTGAGCCGGTCGTCCTCGGCGGCGAGGACCGGGAACCCGTCGTGCCGCATCGACCCGACCCGCTCGGGCAGCCGCAGGTAGCCCCGCCCGTGGACGTAGGAGTTGCCGCCCCAGAAGTTCTGCCCGGACAGGTGGCTGGCGGTCATCTGCAGGCCCTTGTGCCAGCGGTGGTCGTTCGGCCGGTAGCCGGTGACCGTGTGCCCGGCGAGGGTGCGCAGCGGGTGGGCGTACGGCTTGCGGGACTCGAAGGGGTCGGGGTCGGGGCGGTAGACGTAGCGGAGGATCTCGGTTCCGGCCGCGGCGACGGCGAGGTGCTCGCCGTGCACGTGGGTGACGCGGATGCTCATGCGGCCCTGCCTTCCCCGACGGGTTCCCGGCCGGCCCCGGGTGCCCAGTCGGGGTGGCCGCCGTGCATGGCGCGGTGGAACGGGTCGCCCGGCCCGATCTCCCCCGCGCGGACCGGCTGCCCGGTGAACGCGGCCTTGTACAGGGCGGCGGCGAACTCCAGGGTGGCGCGGGCCTCGGGGCCGCTGCCGGGCGGTCGTACGCCGGCGTCGAGGGCGTCGAGGAGGGCGCCGAGCTGGGCGGCGTGCGAGCTGGGCACGCCGGGTCCGGGGCGGCGCCAGGCCGCGGCGCGTGCGGCGTCGACGTGCGGGGCGGGGGTGTAGACCCAGTCGTCGTCGGTGTGCCCGTACAGATGGGTCAGCTCGACGGTGGCGTCGGCGCAGTCGACGCGGATCCGGCTGACCTCGTCCGGGGAGAGCACGCTGTTGACGACGGTGGCGAGCGCGCCGCCGCGGAACCGGACGAGGGCGGTGGAGACGTCCTCGCTCTCGGTGTCGTGGACCAGCCGCGCGGCCATGGCGCGGATCTCCTCCCACTCGCCGAGCAGGTGCAGCATCAGGTCGTACTGGTGGATGCCGTGCCCCATGGTCGGCCCGCCGCCCTCGGAGGCCCACCGGCCGCGCCACGGTACGGCGTAGTAGCCGGCGTCCCGGTGCCAGGTGGTCTGGCAGTGCGCGACCCGCGGCGCGCCCAGCTCGCCGCTCGCGATCAGCTCGCGCGCGTGGACGGCGCCGGAGCCGTAGCGGTGCTGGAACACCACGGAGGCGTACGCCCCGGAGGACTCCTCGGCCGCCGCTATCTCGTCGTACTCGGCGAGCGACAGGCACAGCGGCTTCTCGCACAGCACCCAGGCCCCGGCCGCCAGCGCCGCGACGGTCTGCTCCCGGTGCAGGGCGGGCGGTGTGCCGATCAGTACGAGATCGGGGTGTACGGCGTCCAGCATGGCGTCCGTGGCGGTGAACCCGGCGACCCGCTGCCCCTGCTCGGCGGCGAGGGCCCGGAAGGCGTCCAGCCGGTCCTCGTCGACGTCGACGGCGGCGACCAGCTCGACCCGGTCGGCGTGCGCGGCGAGCGCGGGCAGATGGCTGCCGGCGACGATGGCGCCGGTGCCGATGACGGCGGCACGGCGACGGGCGGGGGGCAACGGCATGCGGCGCTCCTCGGGCGGTTCTGCGTCGGTCGGGGACAAAGCGTAGAAAGCGCTTGCCCGCCAGGGAGGACCCTAGGCGCCCGACGAGTGCCGGAACAAGCCCCGGCAGGCGGAATATGGGCGGGCGCCCGATCGGCGGACGGTAAGGGAACGGTAAAGCGGGCTCAGTCGTTCTCGGGTCATGACAGCTATGACCCCCGGCTCGAACATCCCTCTCTCCGCCGCGCGTGTGACGGTGGACGTCGCCGCGCCGGTGCGGCTCGACGTATCGGGCCTGCTGCTCACCGCCGACGGCAAGGTGCGCTCCGACGACGACTTCATCTTCTACAACCAGCCGACCGGCCCCGGCGTGACCTACCGCTCGGGCGGCGGCACGGCCCCCGACGCGATCACGGTCGACACGTCGGCCGTGCCCCCGGGCATCGAGAAGATCGTCGTCACGGCGAGCCCGGACGCGGCCGGCCAGACCTTCCAGGGCGTCGAGCCGACGGCGACGATCCGCGACGCCGCCGACAACAGCGTGCTGGCCACGTTCACGCCGCCGCAACTGGGCGCCGAGACCGCGCTGGTGGTCGTGGAGATCTATCTGCGGGGCGGCGTCTGGAAGGCACGCGCGGTCGGCCAGGGGTACGCCAACGGCCTGGCCGGCATCGCGACCGACTTCGGCGTGACGGTCGAGGAACCGGCCGCCCAGCCGGCCGCGCAGCCCGCGGCGCCCCCCGCCCCGCCGGCGGCCCAGGCGCCGGTGACCCCGCCCATGCCGCCCATGCCGCCCGCACCGCCCGCACCGGGAGCGGGGAAGATCAACCTGGACAAGGGCCGCGTCAGCCTCCAGAAGAACCAGACGGTGTCCCTGGTCAAGGGCGGCCGCCCGCTGCTCTCCCAGGTCCAGATGGGCCTCGGCTGGGAGCCGGCGTACCGCGGCAAGAGCATCGACCTGGACGCCTCGGTCATCGCGTACGGCCCGCAGCGCAACCACGTCGACAGCTGCTACTTCGGCAAGCTGAGCATCGTCGGCGGCGCCGTGCGCCACTCCGGCGACAACCTCACCGGCGAGGGCGGCGGCGACGACGAGGTCATCACCGTCGACCTCGGCCGCCTCCCCCAGGAGGTCACCGGCCTCGTCTTCACCGTCAACTCCTTCTCCGGCCAGAAGTTCACCGAGGTCGCCAAGGCCTACTGCCGCCTCCTCGACGCCACCACCGGCGAGGAACTGGTCCGCTTCGACCTCACCAACGCCGAGCCGCAGACCGGCGTCATGATGGCCAAGCTCATCCGCCAGTTCTCCGGCGAGTGGGAGATGACGGCGATGGGCGACTTCGTGAAGGCCCGCACGGTCCGCAACATGGTGAAGCCGGCGGCGGAGGCGCTGTAGTCCTCCCTACGGCAGGGGCGCCCTGGGCCGGGGCGCCCCTGCCGCACTCTCCCCCGGCACCACGAAATGCGATCAGTGCGCGCCGATCCCCGCCCCCCTCCAGGCGCGGGGCCATGTCTCGGGCGGGCGGCTCTCAGCCCCGCGCGGCGGTCGGCCCCAGCCCCTGCGTCACCAGGGTCAGATAGCGGCGGACGGCGCCGGGCTCCCCGTGGCCGAGCTCGCAGGCCGTGGTGACGGCGTGGGCGAGGCGCAGGAGTTCGACGGGTGTCAGGTCGGCACGTACGGTGCCCTCCCGGCGGGCCGCGTCGAGGAGCCGGGCCGCCGCGCCGGTGACGGCGGTGCCGCAGGGGGAGTCCACCGGTCCGCCGCCGTCGGTGACGGCGGAGCCGAGCAGGGACTTCAGGCCGCGCACCTGGACGCTGCCGGCGCACAGTTCGTACAGCCACTCCCGCAGCGCCTCCCCCGGCGGCAGCCGCCGCGCGAGGTCGTCGGCGCGGGCGGCGAGCGCCTCGACGCGGTCGGTGTAGGCGGCCTCCAGCAGCGCCTGCCGGGTCGGGAAATGCCGGTACAGGGTGCCGGAGCCGACGCCCGCCCGCTTGGCGATGTCGTCGAGCGACGCCCGCTCCCCGTATCGCGCGAACGCCTCCACGGCGGCCGTCAGCAGTCGCTCGTGGTTGCGGCGGGCGTCCGCGCGCATGGGTCTGGCCCGCGTCATCCGGTCCTCCCTCCGCCTGGCGCACGGCTCCCCGCCAGGGCCCTCCTGACGGAACTCCGCGGGAGAAGGGCCCCGCACGTCATGCGCACTGTATCCGGGCCGGATCACACCCGTCGGCGGGGCGCACGCCGACAGGCGCGCCAGGCTCCTCCCGACGGATCTCCGTGCCCGGCGCGCGCCGCCCGCCTGCCGGGGCCGCGCTCAGTTCTCCCACGAGATCCGGGTCCCGGCCCCGGTAAGGAGGTTCAGCCGCGCTTGTGCCGCTTCCACGGGCCGGTGATGGCGAGCATGATGCCGGGCGTCTGGATGCTGGCGTACAGGGTCCGGCCGTCGGGCGAGAAGGTGACGCCGGCGAACTCGCTGTACTCGGGCTCCTCCTCGGTGCCGATGTTCAGCTCGTTGCGGGCGATGGGGTAGGTGCGGCCGCTGTCGGTGGCGCCGAAGAGGTGCTGGACGCCGTCGCCGTCCTCGGCGATGACCAGGCCGCCGTACGGGGAGACGGTGATGTTGTCGGGGCCGTCGAAGGCGCCGTCGGCGGCGGGGTCGGGGTTCACCCCGAGCAGCACCTTGAGGGTGAGGGTGCGGCGCTTCGGGTCGTAGAACCAGACCTGGCCGTCGTGCTGGACCGGGCTCTCCGCGCGGGCGAAGGAGGAGACGATGTAGGCGCCGCCGTCGCCCCACCACATGCCCTCCAGCTTGCGGGCCCGGGTGACCTCGTCGCCGCCGAACTGCTCACGCACGGGGGTGTCGCGCGCGTCCCGGTCCGGCACGTCGACCCAGTCGACGCCGTAGACGGTGCCGATCCTCGTGGCGCGCGAGAGGTCGTCGACGAAGCGGCCGCCGGAGTCGTAGCAGCGGGGCGCCTGGAGGACACCGGCATCGTCGGCGAGCGCGCGGAACCGGCCGTGCCCGTACTCGAAGCCGTGGGGAGGGGTCCAGCGGTACAGCAGGCCGTTGGGGTTGGCGGCGTCCTCGGTGAGGTAGGCGTGGCCGCGCCCGGGGTCGACGACGACGGCCTCGTGGGCGTAGCGGCCGAAGAACTTCAGCGGCTTGGGGTCGCGGTTGGCGCGCCGGTCGCAGGGGTCGACCTCGAAGACGTAGCCGTGGTCCTTGGTCATGCCGTTGACGCCGGCCTTGTCGGAGTTCTCCTCGCAGGTCAGCCAGGTGCCCCAGGGGGTGCGCCCGCCCGCGCAGTTGGTGGAGGTGCCGGCGATGCCGACCCACTCGGCGACCTGCCCGTCGCGGCGCACCTCGACGACCGTGCAGCCGCCGGCGGCCGCGGGGTCGTAGACGAGGCCCTCGGTGAGCGGGACGGGGTGCTCCCACTTCGAGCGCGGGCCCTTCAGTTCGTGGTTGTTGACGAGCAGGGTGGCGCCGCGCGGGCCGTCGAAGGCGGCCGTGCCGTCGTGCTTCTGCGGGGTGAACTCACCCGACTCCAGCTTCGTCCGGCCGCTGTAGGTGATGACCCGGTACTTGAAGCCGGCGGGCAGGGCGAGGATCCCGTCCGGGTCGGGGACCAGCGGGCCGTAGCCGACGCCGCCATGACGGTCCTGGCCGCTCTCGACCTCCGTGGCCGCGAGCGCGTTCGGTGCCGTGGCGAGCGCCCCGACACTGCCGGCCAGCGCGACCCCGGCACCGGTGATCGCGGACGTCCTGGCGAAGTCCCTGCGGGTGAAAGACATGCTGTCTCCTGAGCGGTGAAGGTGCCGTGGGAGGTGGCGGATCTCAGTCGCCGCCACGCTCCCGGCCGGGCGTGAACCCCGCTTGAACACGGGGCGAAGCCCCGTGAGGTGCCCGGGGAACTGCGCGCTCGGCCCGCCCCGGCGCGCACCCGCCCCGGCCCCACGCTCCACCGGCGGAAACCAGGCCCGGCGGAGGCCCCCGTCAAGGCACCCCGTGCGCCGGAACCCGGCCAACGCTCGCTGAGGACCCGCCGCCCCTGTGGCCGGATCGGCCAACACCCCCGGACGGCCCCCGCTGCTGTGGCCGGATCGGCCAACACCCCGGACGGCCCCCGCTGCTGTGGCCGGAAGGGTTCTCCAGCGACAGCACCGGCCAGGACGGCACCCGGCCGGCACCGCCGTCACGCGCCCACCGGTACCCCCGCAAGCCAGGACACCCCACGCCACCCGCCGGGCCCACTCCCCACCCGGAAGCCGACCTCCGCGGGCGGCGAGGACACCGTCAAGCGCCCCGCTGCGAGCGCGCCTTGAACGCCGCCTTCCGTGCTGCCTTGGCCACCTTCTTGTCGGGGTGCAGCCGCCCCATCGCCTCCAGCACGTCCGCCGTCGCGGGATGCCCGACCCGCCAGGCCTCCGCGAAGAAGCCGTCGTGCTGGGCCGCCAGCCCCTCGACCAGTGCCTGCAGCTCCTCGGAGTTGCCCTCGGCCGCCAGCTGGGCGGCGACCGTGTCGATGGTCAGCCAGAACACCAGGTCCGGCGAGGGCGGCGGAACGTCCGCCGCGCCGTGCTCGGTGAGCCAGACCCGGGCGAGACCGCCCAGCTCGGCGTCGTCGAGGACCTCCCGGAGGGCCGGCTCGGCGGGGGCGCCGACCAGCGACAGCGCCTGCTGACAGCGCAGCCGCCGCAGCGGCGCACCCGAGTCGGAGCCGCGCGCGGCGGCGAGCAACTCGCGTGCGGCGGCCAGGGGTTCACGCCGGTCGAGCCACAGCTCGGTCTCCGCGCGGGCGGCCCGGGAGCCGTAGTGCGCGCTGCCGTCGAGCAGCGCGTCGGCACCCTTGTCGGCGAGTGCGCCCACGACGGGGGCGGTGAAGCCGGCCTCCATCAGCCGGGTGCGCAGGCCGTGCAGGCCGAGCGGGGTGAGGCGGACCATGCCGTAGCGGGAGACGTCGGTGTCGTCGACAGGGGCGGGCTCCGTGCCGGCGCCGGCCGTCGGAGCCTCACCGGCGCCAGAGGCCTCACCGGCGTCACCCGCCGCGCCGATGTCAGTGACCTCACCGGCGTCAGTGACCTCACCGGCGTCGGCCATCAGCGCCTCGTCGACCGGCTGGTACTCGACCAGGCCGATCGGCTCCAGCACCCGGAACTGGTCGTCGAGGCGCATCATCGCGTCGGAGACCTGCTCCAGGACGTCGTTGGTGGGCTCGCCCATGTCGCCGGGGACGATCATCGAGGCGGCGAGCGCGGGCAGCGGCACCGGGCCGTCGCCGGGGCCGTCCTCGCTGACGGTGAGGAGGTACAGGTTGGCGAGGACGCCGTCGAGGAATTCCGCCTCCGCCTCGGGGTCCCAGTCGAGCGCGGAGAGGTCGAGGCCGGCCGGGTTCTCGGCGTCCAGCGCGTCGACCAGGTCGTCGAGGTCGGGCACGCTCGCGTCGGCGAGCACGGTCTCCAGGGCGTTCTGCCAGACGGCGAGGACGTCGTGCGGGGAGCCGCCGGTCAGCAGGGCGAGGTCCTCGCCGGTGGTGACCGTGCCGGTCTCGTCGTCGGCCACCTCCACCAGTCCGGTGTCGACGGCGACCCGCCAGGCCTCGCTCGCGAGGGCGGCGGCGTCGTCACCGGTCAGGCCGAGCACCTCGGCGGCCGCGGGCAGTTGTTCGTCGACCAGGCCGCCGCCGGCGTCCACCCGGGTCTCCGGCCCGGCCCAGCGGGCCAGCCTCGCGGCCCGGGCGAGCAGGGGCGTGGACAGCGCGTCGCGCGCCAGCTCCGCTTCGGAGGTCAGCCGCACCGGCGGCAGGGGGGAGCTGTCTGACATCGGACGTTCTCCTAGGGCACCTCAAGAGCCGTACGCGTCACGGCTCAGCCGCTCAGCCTAGACGGATTTCCACCCATGCCGCCCGGTTCATCTCCTCGACGGCCGCCGTACATGGCCGAAACCTTGACAAGTGGCCGGGAGACGAAGGAGATTGACGCGCGTAGAAGTTGGGGGGACAACTGTTCACTCGGTTCTACGCGTGTCAAGTACACCTCAAGGCCGCCAGGCATGGCCGCGAGGTTCCGCCCCTCGTCCCGGCGCTCACACACGTCCCCGGAGGGATCCGTTGCCGAGCAAGTCCTCCGCGCGCCTCGCCGCGCTCACCGTCGCCGCCGTCTGTTCCGCGGCCTCCACCGTCGTCCTGACCACACCGGCGCACGCCGACTCGGTACGCATACACGACATCCAGGGCACCACCCGCACCTCCCCGTACGCGGGCCGGCAGGTCACCGACGTGACCGGCATCGTCACTGGTGTGCGCGGCTACGGCTCGTCCAAGGGATTCTGGATGCAGGACCCGGACCCGGACAGCGACCCGGCCACCAGCGAGGGCGTCTTCGTCTACACCGGCTCCGCCCCGAAGGTCGCGGTCGGTGACTCCGTGACGGTCACCGGCACGGTCTCCGAGTACGTCCCCGGCGGCACCTCGTCCGGCAACCAGGCGGTCACCGAACTCACCCGCGCCACGGTCACGGTCGTGTCCAGCGGCAACGAGGTCCCGGCCGCCACGGTCATCGACGCGGCATCCGTCCCGGACGCGTACGCCCCGCAGGGCGACCCGGCCGCCGACGGCTCGATCAACGCCCTGCCCCTGGACCCCACCACGTACGCCCTCGATCACTACGAGTCGCTGGAGGGCATGAACGTCCAGGTCACCGACACCCGCGTGGTCGGCGCCAGCAACAAGTACCACGAGCTGTGGGTCACGGTGAAGCCGCACGAGCACGCCTCCCGGCGCGGCGCCACCGTCTACGGCTCCTACGACTCGCAGAACACCGGCCGGCTCCAGATCGAGTCGCTGGGCCCGGTCTCCGCGTACCCGACCGTGGACGTCGGCGACACGCTCACCGGCACCACCACCGGCCCCCTGGACTACAACCAGTACGGCGGCTACACCCTGGTCGCCAACGAGATCGGCACGGTGGAGGCGGCCGGCCTCACCCGGGAGACGACCCGGCCGCAGGGCCGGCACGAGCTGGCGATCGCCACCTACAACGTCGAGAACCTCGACCCGGGCGACGACAGCTTCGGCGCGCACGCCGCGGCGATCGTGGACAACCTGAAGTCGCCCGACATCCTGTCCCTGGAGGAGATCCAGGACAACAACGGCGCCACGGACGACGGCACCGTCGCCGCCGACGTGACGGTGAACAAGCTGATCGACGCGATCGTCGAGGCGGGCGGACCGCGCTACGACTGGCGTTCCATCGACCCGGCCGACAAGACGGACGGCGGCCAGCCCGGCGGGAACATCCGCAACGTGTTCCTCTTCAACCCGCGGCGGGTCTCCTTCACCGACCGCGCGGGCGGCGACGCCACGACCGCCACCGGCGTCACCAAGGTGCGCGGCAAGGCGGCCCTGACGGTCTCCCCCGGTCGCCTCGACCCGCAGAACGCGGCCTGGGAGGACAGCCGCAAGCCGCTGGTAGGCGAGTTCGTCTTCCGCGGCAGAACGGTCTTCGTGATCAGCAACCACTTCGCCTCCAAGGGCGGCGACCAGTCCCTGACCGCCCAGTACCAGCCGCCCGCGCGCGGCTCGGAGATCCAGCGTCACGCGCAGGCGGTGGCCGTCAACTCCTTCGTGAAGGACATCCTCGCCAAGCAGCGGAACGCGGACGTCGTCGCCCTGGGCGACATGAACGACTTCGAGTTCTCCGGCACGGCGAAGATCCTGGAGTCCGACGGCGCCCTGTGGTCGGCGATCAAGTCGCTGCCCCGCAGCGAGCGTTACTCGTACGTCTACCAGGGCAACGCCCAGACCCTGGACCAGATCCTGGTCAGCCCGTCGATCCGGCGCCACTGCTTCGACTACGACAGCGTGCACATCAACGCCGAGTTCCACGACCAGATCAGCGACCACGACCCGCAGGTGCTGAGGTTCCGGCCGTAAACGGCAAGCAACCGGCCCACGGATCACCGGAGCCCGGCCCCGCGGCGAGCCGCCGGGGGGCCGGGCTCCGGGGTACGGTCGGCGGCGGCGCCTCCGAGGCAGCGCCGCCCCGCGCCACATCAGGGAGATCCTCGACCGGTTCGACGAGGGCGACACCGCCGGCGCTACCCGTCTCCAGCACCGGGCCATGGACCTCATCGAGTCGATGACGGCCGGCGGGCTCCCCGGCACGGTCACCGCCAAGGCCCTCCTCACCACCCTCGGCCTCCCCGCGGGCCCGGTCCGCCCGCCCCTGCGCCCGGCGGACGCGCGGACGGTCGACGACCTGGCCAGGGCGTACGACCACCTGACACAGCCGTCGTGACCCGTGACCCCCGCCCCGCGGCCCTGTGCTGCCATGTGCCCCGTCCGATCTCGTTGTGCCGGGTGCCGCGGCCGGGATGCGGCACCCGGGGGGAGGGGCCGATGATGGAGGAGTAGGCCGCGACGCGATCACCACCCCGGGGGCATGGAGATGTGACATGCCGGTTCACAAGGTCCACCCGGACATCAGCGTCCTGAACGACAGCCTTGAGGTGCCCGGGATCGGGCACCTCCCGGTGAACGCCTTCGTACTGCTCGCCTCTCAGCCCGTCGTCATCGACACCGGACTCGGGCTACCCGACAGGAACTTCCTGGAGGCGGTCGGTTCCGTGCTGGACCCCGCCGATGTGCGGTGGATCTGGCTGACGCACCCGGACCGTGATCACACAGGTGGGATATTCGATCTCCTGGCCGCGGCGCCCGAGGCTCGCGTCGTGACCACGTACCTTTCCGCCGGCCTCATGTCCTGTGAGAGGCCGCTGCCACTCGACCGCCTGTACTTGTTCAATCCGGGACAGACCCTGGATGTCGGCGACCGCACCCTCACGGGGTTCAGGCCGCCGCTGTTCGACAACCCGGCCACCGTCGGCCTCTTCGACGACCGGTCGGGGGTCTGCTTCAGCGCCGACTGCTTCGGTGCACCGCTGCCCAGTGCCGAACTGGCACACGCAGACGACGTCGGTGCGATCGGCCGGGAGGAGCTGCGGGCCGCGCAGCTCCTGTGGGCCACGGTCGACAGCCCCTGGGTGCACAACGTGGATGTCCAGAAGTTCCTCGACACCTTCCAGACGCTGCGGGACAGAGAGCCGGAACTCGTCCTGTCCACCCATCTGCCGCCGGCACCGGGAGTCACCGGGTCGATGATCGACACGTTGGGCTCGGCACCCCGGGAAACGGCGTTCGTGGGGCCTGACCAAGCCGCGCTGGAACAGATGCTGGCAGGGTTCGAGCCCGGTGGCGGGCAGCAGCCCGCGTCCGGCGGCCCGGGATGACCCCGGCCGTGCCCGGATCGACACGCGTGTGCGTCAGGGCGTCGTCGCGGACACCGGCACCGGCTCCGGCCCGCCCATGTCCAACCGGAACGGCGGGTACTGGTCGGTCATCAACGCGGCATAGACGGCGACCCGGGCGGCCCAGCGGACGAGACCGAGCAGGAAGTCGAAGAGGGGTTCCGGATAGCGGGCCCTGAACGCCAGGATGACGACCGCGACCAGCGAAAGATAGGGAATGAGACCGCTGTAGAGCCAGCTGTCGTCATTGCCCCAGCCACCGACGAGAATCCCGACGACGACGTACTGAGGGATCGCCAGCAGCCACCACTTCACCAGGACGAGACCGCGGGAGAGGCGCTCGGGATAGACGACGTCGAAGCGTGCCGGGTAGTCCGGCACGTCGCTGAGGGTGAATGGCGGGTACTGGTCCGTGCCGAGCGCCGTATGGGCGTAGTAGCTGACACGCCAGTTCCAGCGCAGCACGCCGACGTTGAATTCGAAGAGGGACCGCGGATACCGGCCGGTGATCAGGATCGCGAAGAACGCGACGACGGTCACCAGCATGAACGCGATCCACAGGAAGAACAACACGATGTAGTGCGGAATGGCGAGAAGCCATTTCACCAGCCACATCCATCGGGACAGACGAGGATCGAGAGACGCCTCGATACGCACGGCTGAGGCGGTGACGGGAATCATGGAGGCGCAGCTCCTTTCGAGCGTGCTGCTCGTCAGGCGCCCGGCAGAGGTGGTCGCCGACTTCGAACCCAGACTGGCACCCGGGGTGGAAGGACGCGACCCGTCACCGCCTTTCGTGTGAGGACCACCCGCGGGGCAAGCCTGGCTCCGGGTGCCGGCGTCCGCGCTTCGGCGGAGGCGTTTCTCCCCGCGCGGTCGAGACCGTCGCCCCCTGGCCGTCACGGTCGAAGCCGGTGACAGGGCATTCTGTGCAGGATCGGCACCATCGCCACGTGGAGGGCCGGCACCGGCGGTGCCCCGGTGCCGCGACGAGATCCCGGCGGTTCACGACCGGTCCTTCGGGGAAGGTCCGGCTGCGGCGGTGGTCCTGGCGATGTGGTCCAGATCGGCCGCAAGTGCCCGCAGCCACGCCTCGGCGTCGTAGTAGACCGGCGGTGCCGGGTCGTCGGGCGGCCGGCTGTCAGCGGTCTCGTCGGGTACCGGCGGGAGGGCTTTCGGCGGTGCCCGCCGTGCGTCCTCGAGGAGAGCGCCGGCCCTTTCGTAGTGCTGGACCAGCACGTCGCTGTCCCGGGCCAGTTTCGCCCGGCACGCAGGCGCGAGCGGCCGGCTCCCGGCCAGGTCCCCCGCATGCGGCAGGTGCCGGGACCCGCGCAAGGCGTGATGCCCCGCCATCAGCGCCGCATGCCAGTCCACCGACGGCGTGCCGGGCCGCTGAGGCTCGCTCTGGTACTGCGCGAAGGACGCTTCCGCCAGTGTCAGGGCGCCCGGCAGCGAGGGCCGGCCGGGCTGCCCCCGCACGGGAACCTCAGTGAGGACCGATGTGGTCGAGGCGATGGTCGCGCCGATGGCGCGAAGGAGGGCCGCAACGTCTCGGCGCAGTTCCTTCTGGGCACCTCGTGGCCAGGCGAGCAGGCCGAAGACCAGACCGATCGCGCTGCCGGCGAGGACGTCGAGGAAGCGGAACTCGGCCAGCTGCCATGTGACCGGGGCGAGCAGGGCGAAGACGGCGGACACGGCCAGGGTGAACAGACCCTGTGCCCATCCCACGCCGCGCGTCGGCCCGATCCAGAAGGCGGCCAACATGATCACCGGAAGTACCACGACGTAGGCCGTGGTACTTCCATGGGCGAAGACCAGCATGGCGGCGGCGGCCAGTGCGCCCAGCAGCGTACCGACGAGCGCCCGGGCCACCGCGGCACTCGTCTGTTCAGCAGTGGTGCGGATCAGGGTGAGAGCGGCCAGCATGGCCCAGAACCCGTGAGGCAGGGAGTCGAGTCCGGCCACGGTACGAGCGGCTGCCAGCGCGAGGCCGACGCGTACGGCGTTCTGGAAGTAGACCGAGCGCACGGTCAGGTGTGCCGACAGCCGCCGCGCCCACAGGCGGACAGTGCCCTCCCGCGCGTACCAGAAGCTGCCGTCTCGCGCCTCGGCGGGCCCCGGGCGCCGTCCCAGGGCGAGGTCGGCTGCGGTGGCGAGTGTCGCGCAGGCGTAGGCGGTCTCCAGGAGCATCGCCTGACGCTGCATGGCGAAGGCTGTACTCCCGGACGTCGCCTCCTTGATCGACACCGTGCGCAGCCGCCGATGGACGACCAGGACGTCCACCAGCCGTCCCGGGCCGGCCGGGCGTCCGGTACGCAGTGCGACCGACGTCCTCCGGGCCGACGCCGCGACCTCGTCGAGCAGCGCGAGGGACTGGGGGCGGGGTTCCCGCGCACCCGGCTCCGCCAACTCCTGAAGCCTGGCCAGCAGGAGACGGCCGGCCATACCGGTGTGAGCGAGCGCTCGCTCCTTCCGCCCCGGTCCGGCGGGACGCTCCGACTCCTGTACCCGCGAGGGGCGCAGCGCCTCACCGGCCGACCGCGCTGCTGTGCCCGCCCCGGTCGACAGCAGCCACGGCGGGTGCGTCAGTTCGCTTGCGAGGCGCGCCGCGGTCATGGCCGCGTCCGCCGACAGAGCGCGGTAGGAGGTGGTGGGCGGGTCGGGCAGCAGCAGGGTCTCGGCGAGCAAGAGCAGCAGAATGCCCAGTGTCGTCCCGCTCAGCCGCTCACCCAGTGTCTGCGGCGCGTACGGAGGGAAGCACGGCAGGATGTAGAGCAGGAGCAGGCCCGGAGCTGCCCCGGCCATTCGCGGACCGGCCACCGCCGCGTACGAGAGCAGGAAACCGATCACCAGCATCCCCGCCACCGCGGTCCAGGTGTGTACCGCGAGCAGGGTCCCGGCCGTAACCAGGAACCAGCCGACAGGAAGTACCCGGACGACGACGGCGGCGCGCTGGCGCCCGGTGCCGGGAATGCGGGAGAGACCTGCCATCGCCACCGCTGCGAACAGGCCGTATGTGGCGGTGACGGGCTCGTGCAGGCCGTAGAGGCCGATGTAGAAGGCGGCGACGGCTGACAGCGTCACCCGAACGGCTCGTCGGCCTGTGCTCGCCGAGGAACGTGTGCCGTGCCGCAGCGCGGCGGCGATCAGGCGCAGGCGCGGGACACCGGGCAGGCGTATGCGGGCGGCATCGCCGGTGTCACTCTCAGTCTCAGAACCCATGGTCGGCCCCTCCGCCCAGCCGCCCCCTCCAGGATCACATCCGCACCCCGCCCCCACATCCCCACACGGCTGCGGCGCCCTCGTGCCCCGCGGGCGCCCGCCGAGTCGGTCGCCGGGCCTGGCCGGGGGCAGCGTCCGTTCGCAGTCCGTCGGTGTCCCGGGTGTCGGGCCGTCGGCACGCGTCCCGACCCGACTGCGCGGCAGTGCGGGGCGGCGGTCTGCTGGATCTGTTCGACAGTCTGCCCCTGCACCCCCTCGCCGAGGACGACCTCGTCTCGCCGAGTCCCGGTCTCGGGCAGGTCCCTGTGCGCACCACGTGCGCCCTCCCAGGCGGTCGTCCGGCCGCGGGAGGGCGCTCGATGGTGGCCGACGTCGACAACCGCCGACAGCTCGTCAGGGAGTCGGAAGAGTCGTCGGCCGGCCGCGGAATCGAGGCGGCGAGTGATCAGTTGTGGCTGTGCAGGATCTCGTTCAGGCCGCCCCACACCGCGTTGTTCGGGCGGGCCTCCACTGTGCCGGTGACCGAGTTGCGGCGGAAGAGGATGTTGGAGGCGCCGGAGAGTTCGCGGGCCTTGACGATCTGGCCGTCGGGCATGGTCACCCGGGTGCCCGCGGTGACGTACAGGCCGGCCTCGACCACGCACTCGTCGCCGAGCGCGATGCCGACGCCCGCCTCGGCGCCGACCAGGCAGCGCTCGCCGACGGAGATGATGACGTTGCCGCCGCCGGACAGCGTGCCCATCGTGGACGCGCCGCCGCCGATGTCGGAGCCGTCGCCGATCACGACGCCCGCCGAGATGCGGCCCTCGACCATCGACGTGCCGAGCGTGCCCGCGTTGAAGTTGACGAAGCCCTCGTGCATCACGGTGGTGCCCTCGGCGAGGTGCGCGCCGAGGCGGACCCGGTCCGCGTCAGCGATCCGGACGCCCTTCGGGGCGACGTAGTCCGTCATGCGGGGGAACTTGTCGATGGACGTCACCTGGAGGTGCAGGCCCTCCGCGCGGGCGTTGAGGCGGACCTTCTCGATGTCGTCGACGGCGACCGGGCCGAGCGAGGTCCAGGCGACGTTGGCGAGGAAGCCGAACATGCCGTCCAGGCTCTGGCCGTGCGGCTTGACCAGGCGGTGCGAGAGCAGGTGCAGCCGGAGGTAGACGTCGTGCGCGTCGATCGGCTTCTCGTCGAGCGAGGCGATGACCGTGCGGACCGCGACCACTTCGACGCCCCGGCGGGCGTCCGGTCCGGTCGCCGCGGTGGCGCCGCCGCCCAGCAGCTCGGCCGCCCGCTCGGCGGACAGCCGCTCGGTGCCGGACGGGCCGGGCTCCGCGACCAGCTCGGGGGCGGGGAACCAGGTGTCGAGGACGGTGCCGTCGGCGGCGATCGTGGCGAGGCCGGCGGCCACCGCCCCGGTGGTACGAGGTGCAGTCGTGTCGGTCATGAGGGCAACCTAACCGGCGGGGGGCCGTGGACGCGAACCAGCCGGGGCGCGTCTCAGGTGGCGGGCGGGCCAGGGGGTTCGCCCCTCGTCACCTCCGGTGATCCCGGCCCCGGAACGGTACACGGCCGGCCCGCCGACCGGCACGGCCGACGCCGTGCGTCGCACGCTGAGCACTGGCCCGCTCCCCCTCCGACCGGGCGGAGGCCTGGGTGCTGGGCGACGGCGGTACGACGGCCACGGCCCTGCGGAGTCGACCGAGGCCGAGCGGGTGCACGCGCCGGCCGGGACGCGGCTGCAGGAGCTGCGGCTGCGCGACGACCGGGGCGAGTGGCGCGACCCGGCCGCCGCCGGCACGCCGTGCACCGTCCTGTGCTGCTTCCCCGGCGCCTGCGCGCGCGCCGACGCCTACCCGCCCGGCTGGGGAGACATCCCCGGAGCACCAGGCTGCACCCTGGAGTCGCGCACCTACCGCGAGCGGCTGGCCGAGTTCACGGCGGCGGGCGCGACGGTGTACGGCGTGTCCACCCGACGCCCGGACGAGCAGCGGGCGTTCGCCGAACACGAGGGGCTGGGTTTCCCGCTGCGTTCCGACGCGGAGCTGTCCCTGATCGCCGCGCTGCGCCCGCCGACGTTCCGCGCGGCGGGCACGAGCCGGCTGAAGCGGCTCCGACGCTGGTCGTGGCCCGGGAGCGGGTGGACGGGAGGGGGTGGTCCGGGAGGTGCGGTACCCGGTGTCGGACGTCGCGGGGAGCGTCGAGGCCGCGCCGGCGCACGTCAGGCGTCTCGGGGCGGTGCGGCGACGACCCGCGCCAGCGCCTCCCGCGCGTACTCCTCGTCGTACGGCTCGTCCGTCAGCAGCACCTGCAGGCAGATGCCGTCCACCAGGGCCACCAGGGCCCGGGCCGTGACGGCGTCGGTGCGGCGGGCCAGTCGGCCGGCGAACGCCCCGGCCCACTCGGCGGCGACCGGGCGCAGGGCAGGCCGGCGCAGCGCGGCGAGGTAGAGCTCGTACTCCAGCTCGACACCCGTGCGTTCGCCGCCGAGCCACTCCCCCAGCAGCGCGGCGAGTTCGCGGGCCAGGTCGCTGCCTGTGTCGTCGAGCCGGTCATGTGCCGCGAGTGCCTTGTCGAAGCCCTCGCCGGCCTGCCGCAGCGCGGCGACCATCAGGTCGTCGAGGGTCTCGAAGTGGTACGTCGTCGATCCGAGGGGGACGTCCGCCTCGGCGGCGACGCTGCGGTGGCTCAGACCGGCGAGCCCCTTGCGCCCCACCACCCGGATCGCCGCGTCGATGATCCGCTGCCGCCGCTCGGGGTCGTGGCGCCGGGGCATCAGTGGGCACCCCCGAGGTTCAGCACCACCACGCCCGCGATGATCAGCGTGATCCCGGCGACCCTGGCGGTGCCCAGCCCCTCGCCGAAGAGCGCGAGGCCGAGGACGGCGATGGTGGCGGTGCCGACGCCGGACCAGATGGCGTAGGCGGTGCCGATGGAAAGGGATTTCAGGGTCTGCGCGAGCAGCAGGAAGGAGACCAGGTAGCCGACCGCGGTCAGGGCGGAGGGCCACAGTCGGCTGAAGCCGTCGCTGTACTTCATCGCGGTGGTGGCGGCCACCTCGGCGGCGATGGCGCCGGCGAGCGTCAGGTAACCCATGTGTACGAGCGTACATAACGGCGCTCGGGTCTGTCATGAGTGCGGCCGCGGCGCGATGAGAAAGCGTTATCGAAAGCCCTCCCGAAAGGGCTGCTGGCACGTCACTGGTTCCTCTACTGTTTCAGCGTTCACATACCGGGCCCCCCACAGCCGCGGCGCCCTCACGCGCGCCGCTGGAGGAACAGCCGCATGCCTGAGAACGAACCCCGGCCCCCGCAGGACAGACCTTGGGAGAACGGCTGGACACCGGACAGCTCAAGGGCGCCCGGAACCCGCCGTCTGTGGCTGGCCGGAGCCCTCGCCGTGGCCACCGTGGTGGCCTGCGTGACGGCGATAGCCCTGAACGACAGGCCCGCTGACGAGACGTCGGCCCGCGCCACGCCGGGCCCGTCCGCGGCAGACACCCGTGACGGGCCGGGTCTGATCTCCTTCGCCAGTCCCTCAGCGACGGCCGAGGCCTCGGGGAGCCGGCCCCCCACCTCCGCCACACCGACGGCCTCGGCCTCGTCGGCACGTCCCACCGCGCACAGCGGCGGCTCCCCCGCCGCCTCCCCCACGACCGCCTCGGCCTCGGCGTCCCCGGCGGCCGAGCCCACCCCGGACCGGCCGGCCGACCCCGAGTCCTACCGCCGCTCGGTACGTTCGGTGAACTACCCCGACCGGTACTGGCATGTGAGCGGCGGTCCGGTGAAGCTGGAGCGGCCGGGCGGCTCGGAGTTCCGCGCGGACGCCTCCTTCACGGTGGTGCCCGGACTGACCGACGCGTCCTGCTACTCCTTCGCCACCTCCGACGGCCGCTATCTGCGCCACCGCCAGTTCGTGCTGCGCGCCGACCGCCACGACGGGTCCGCCCTGTTCGCGCAGGACGCCACGTTCTGCTCCCGCCCCTCACCGCACTCCGGTGCCGTGATGCTGGAGTCCGCGAACTACCCGGGCCGCTTCCTTCGCCACCAGTCGTTCCAGATCCGCCTGGACCCCTACCAGCACAGCGACCTCTACCTGGCGGACTCGGCGTTCCGGTTCGTGACGGCGCTGAGCTGAGACGTCGTGCGGCAACGAGCGAGGGCGACACCCCTGACGGGGTGTCGCCCTCGCTCGTGCGGTGGGTGTGCTCAGACGTTGAACCCGAGCGCCCGCAGCTGCTCACGGCCGTCGTCGGTGATCTTGTCGGGGCCCCACGGGGGCATCCAGACCCAGTTGATGCGCAGTTCACTGACCAGGCCGTCCGTGGCGGACTTGGCCTGGTCCTCGATGACGTCGGTCAGCGGACAGGCCGCCGAGGTCAGGGTCATGTCGACGGTCGCGATGTTGGACTCGTCGACGTGGATGCCGTAGATCAGGCCGAGGTTGACGACGTCGATGCCCAGCTCCGGGTCGACGACGTCCATCAGGGCCTCGCGAAGCTCCTCCTCCGAGGCCGGCTTCATCTCCACGGTGTCGCTCATGCCGTCTTCCTTTCGGCGTC
This sequence comes from Streptomyces sp. bgisy159, assembly GCF_057707805.1. Classification (NCBI taxonomy): domain Bacteria; kingdom Bacillati; phylum Actinomycetota; class Actinomycetes; order Kitasatosporales; family Streptomycetaceae; genus Streptomyces; species Streptomyces sp. bgisy159. Next base: position 19,925 of record NZ_JBYIQX010000050.1, read on the forward strand.
GGCTCCGCCCAGCGCCTGAGCCGTCGCGTCCTTCCACGCCATCCAGCTGAGGAGGGCGCACTTGACCCGGGCCGGGTACTTGGACACCCCGGCGAACGCGACCGCGTCCTCCAGGACGTCCTCCATGGCGTCGTCGGGTTCGATCTTCCCCTTGGACTGCATCAGCTCCAGGAAGGTCTCCTGGATCTTCCGCGCCTCCGCCACGTCCTTGCCGACCAGCAGTTCGTTCAGCACGGAGGCCGACGCCTGGCTGATGGAGCAGCCCTGGCCCTCGTACGAGACGTCCTCGATGGTCGTGCCGTCGTACTTCACCCGGAGCGTGATCTCGTCGCCGCAGGTCGGGTTGACGTGGTGCACCTCGGCGTCGCCATCCCTGAGACCACGCCCGTGCGGGTTCTTGTAGTGGTCCAGGATGACTTCCTGGTACATGGAGTCCAGTTTCACCTTCTGCACGCCTCTCAGCCGAAGAAGTTCCGTACGTGCTCCAGGCCGTCGACCAGTGCGTCGATCTCGGCCGGTGTGGAGTACAGATAGAACGACGCTCGCGTGGTCGCGGGAATTCCGTACCGGAGGCACACGGGCCGCGCGCAGTGGTGGCCGACGCGCACGGCGATGCCCTGCTCGTCGAGGACCTGGCCCACGTCGTGCGGGTGGATGTCACCCAGGGTGAATGAGATCGCCGCTCCGCGGTCCTCGGCCGTGGTCGGGCCGATGATCCGCAGGTCGGGAACGTCCGCGAGCCGGCGCACGGCGTACTCGGTGAGCGCGTGCTCGTGGGCGAGGATCCTGTCCATGCCGATCGAGTCGAGGTAGTCGATCGCCGCCCCGAGGCCGACCGCCTGAGCGATCGGCGGGGTGCCCGCCTCGAACTTGTGGGGTGCCGGGGCGTACGTCGAGGAGTGCATGGACACCGTCTCGATCATCTCGCCGCCGCCCAGGAACGGAGGCAGGTCCTCCAGCAGCTCCTGGCGGCCCCACAGCACGCCGATACCCGTCGGGCCGCACATCTTGTGGCCGGTGAAGGCCACGAAGTCGGCCTGCAGGGCCTGGACGTCCAGCGGCATGTGCGGAGCGGCCTGGGAGGCGTCGATGCAGACCAGCGCGCCGACTTCCTGGGCGCGCCGCACTATCGCCTCGACCGGGTTGACGGTGCCCAGGATGTTGGAGACCAGCACGAAGGAGACGATCTTCGTCTTCTCCGTGATGACCTGGTCGATGTTCGACAGGTCGAGGCGGCCGTCGTCCGTGAGGCCGAACCACTTCAGCTTCGCGCCCGTGCGCTGCGCCAGCAGCTGCCAGGGCACGATGTTGGAGTGGTGCTCCATCTCGGTGATGACGATCTCGGTGTCCGAGTCCACGCGGTAGGGCTCGTCGGCCCAGCCCAGCATGTTCGCCACCAGGTTGAGCGACTCGGAGGCGTTCTTGGTGAAGATCACCTCGTCGCGGCTCGGCGCGTTGATGAACTCCGCGACCTTGTCGCGCGCGCCCTCGTACAGCGCCGTGGCCTCCTCGGCGAGGACGTGCACGCCACGGTGGACGTTGGCGTTGTGCTGCTCGTAGTACTCCGCGAGTACGTCCAGCACCTGGCGCGGCGTCTGCGAGGTCGCCGCGTTGTCCAGGTACACGAGCTTCTTCCCGTCGTGGAGCACTCGGTCCAGGATGGGGAAGTCCTTGCGGAGGGCCTCGGCGTCGAGGAGGCCCGGGAGCCCATGGCGGTCAGGGGTCACGCGGATACGCCGCCCTTCACGTACTTGTCGTAGCCCTCGGCCTCCAGCTGGTCGGCGAGTTCGGCACCGCCGGACTCGACGATGCGGCCGCCGGCGAAGACGTGGACGTAGTCGGGCTTGATGTAGCGCAGGATGCGCGTGTAGTGCGTGATCAGCAGGGTGCCGACCTCGCCGGTCTCGCGGACGCGGTTGACGCCCTCGGAGACGATGCGCAGGGCGTCGACGTCCAGGCCGGAGTCGGTCTCGTCGAGGATCGCGACCTTCGGCCTGAGCAGCTCCAGCTGGAGGATCTCGTGGCGCTTCTTCTCGCCGCCGGAGAAGCCCTCGTTGACGTTGCGCTCGGCGAAGGCGGGGTCCATGTTGAGGCGCTGCATGGCCTCCTTGACCTCCTTCACCCAGGTGCGCAGCTTGGGGGCCTCGCCGCGGACGGCGGTGGCGGAGGTGCGCAGGAAGTTGGAGACCGAGACGCCGGGGACCTCGACCGGGTACTGCATCGCCAGGAACAGGCCGGCGCGGGCGCGCTCGTCGACGGACATCTCCAGGACGTCCTCGCCGTCGAGGGTGACGGTGCCGTCGGTGATCGTGTACTTGGGGTGACCCGCGAGGGAGTAGGCGAGGGTCGACTTGCCGGAGCCGTTGGGGCCCATGATGGCGTGCGTCTCGCCCTGCTTCACGGTGAGGTCGACGCCCTTGAGGATCTCCTTCGTGGCGTTGTCGGCCTCGACGGTGACGTGCAGGTCTCGGATTTCAAGCGTTGCCATGGGTGCCTCAGGACTCCTGGGAGAGGGAGACGAGCACGTCGTCCCCTTCGATCTTTACGGGGTATACGGGGACGGGACGCGTCGCCGGAAGACTGTCGGGCTTTCCGGAGCGGAGGTCGAAGCGCGAGCCGTGCAGCCAGCACTCGATGTGGCAGTCGTCGACCTCGCCCTCGGAGAGGGAGACGTTCGCGTGGGAGCAGATGTCGTGGATCGCGAACACCTCGCCCTCGGTGCGCACGACGGACAGGGGCGTGCCGTCGAGTTCCACCCGCTTCGGGGTGTCCTCCTCCAGCTCGCTCAGCCCGCAGGCTCGTACGAAGGTCATGCGACCGACGCCTCCAGCTCCTCCTCGATCTTGGCGAGCAGGCGCTCCTCGATGTCCTGGACACCGATCTGCTGGACCAGCTCGGCGAAGAAGCCTCGGACCACGAGGCGGCGGGCCTCGTGCTCCGGGATGCCGCGGGCCATCAGGTAGAAGAGCTGCTCGTCGTCGAAGCGGCCGGTGGCGGAGGCGTGGCCGGCGCCGACGATCTCACCGGTCTCGATCTCCAGGTTCGGCACCGAGTCGACGCGCGCGCCGTCGGTCAGCACCAGGTTGCGGTTCATCTCGTAGGTGTCGGTGCCCTCGGCCGCGGCCTCGATCAGCACGTCACCGATCCACACGGCGTGCGCGTCCTCGCCCTGGAGCGCGCCCTTGTAGACGACGTTGGACTTGCAGTGGGGGGTGTTGTGGGTGACCAGCAGGCGGTGCTCGTGGTGCTGGGCGGCATCGGTGAAGTACAGGCCGAACAGCTCCGCCTCGCCGCCGGGGCCCGCGTAGGTGACGCGCGGGTGGATGCGCACCAGGTCGCCGCCGAAGGTGACGACGATGTGCTTGAAGCCCGCGTCCCGGCCGACCAGGGCGGACTGCTGGGCCACGTGGACGGCGGTGTCGTCCCAGTCGACGACGGTGACGACGGTGAGCTTGGCTCCGTCGCCGACGACGTACTCCACGTTGGCCGCGCGGACGGTGTCGCCCGTGTGGTCGATGACGACGGTGGCCTCGGCGAAGGCGCCGAGCTCGAAGACGGTGTGCCCGTAGGTCACCCCGCCCTCGCCGTGCAGGGCGAGCCGGACGGGCTCGTCCAGGACCGTCTCCTTGGGCACGGTGACGACCGTGGCCTTCTCGAAGGAGGAGTACGCCTGTGCCGCGACCCGGTCCACCGGCTTGCCCGTGCGGCCGAGCCGGGCGTCGTCGCGGCCGACGGTCTCGATGGTGACGCCGTCGGGCGCGGAGAACTCCGCCTTGATCGAACCGCCGCCGGTCGCGGTGCCGTCGTGCAGGCCGCGCAGGCGCTCCAGCGGGGTGAACCGCCACTCCTCCTCACGGCCGTGCGGGACCGGGAAGTCCGCGACGTCGAAGGAGGGCGGGGCGCTCATGCGCGAGACGACGGTCGACTCCGCGGCGACCGCGATCGACCCGGCGGTGGTGGAGCCCACCGGTGGGGGTCCACCCGCGCGAGCGGAGCCGAGCGTGGGGGAGTTCTGGGCCTCAGCCATGGCTGTCGTAGTGCTCTCTTTCTGAGTAAGGCGGGTGCTGGCGACGGGAGGGGCGGACTCAGCCGACCGCGCCTTCCATCTGCAGCTCGATCAGCCGGTTGAGCTCCAGCGCGTACTCCATGGGCAGTTCCTTCGCGATCGGCTCGACGAAACCGCGCACGATCATCGCCATCGCCTCGTCCTCGCTCAGACCGCGGCTCATCAGGTAGAAGAGCTGGTCCTCGGAGACCTTGGAGACGGTCGCCTCGTGACCCATGGACACGTCGTCCTCGCGGACGTCGACGTACGGGTAGGTGTCGGACCGCGAGATGGTGTCGACGAGCAGTGCGTCGCACAGCACGTTGGACTTGGACCCCGGGGCGCCCTCACCGATCTCGATCAGACCACGGTAGGAGGTGCGGCCGCCACCGCGCGCCACCGACTTGGAGACGATGTTCGACGAGGTGTTCGGGGCCATGTGGACCATCTTGGCGCCGGCGTCCTGGTGCTGGCCCTCGCCCGCGAAGGCGATGGACAGCGTCTCGCCCTTGGCGTGCTCGCCCATCAGGTAGACGGCCGGGTACTTCATCGTCACCTTGGAGCCGATGTTGCCGTCGACCCACTCCATGGTCGCGCCCTCGTAGGCCACGGCGCGCTTGGTGACCAGGTTGTAGACGTTGTTCGACCAGTTCTGGATGGTCGTGTAGCGGCAGCGGGCGTTCTTCTTGACGATGATCTCGACGACCGCGGAGTGCAGCGAGTCCGACTTGTAGATCGGGGCGGTGCAGCCCTCGACGTAGTGCACGTAGGCACCTTCGTCGACGATGATCAGGGTCCGCTCGAACTGGCCCATGTTCTCCGTGTTGATGCGGAAGTAGGCCTGCAGCGGGATCTCGACGTGCACGCCCTTCGGCACGTAGATGAAGGAGCCGCCGGACCACACGGCCGTGTTCAGCGCGGCGAACTTGTTGTCGCCGGCCGGGATGACGGTGCCGAAGTACTCCTTGAAGAGCTCCGGGTGCTCCTTCAGCGCGGTGTCGGTGTCGAGGAAGATGACGCCCTGCTCCTCCAGGTCCTCGCGGATCTGGTGGTAGACGACCTCCGACTCGTACTGCGCGGCGACGCCGGCGACCAGGCGCTGCTTCTCCGCCTCCGGGATGCCGAGCTTGTCGTAGGTGTTCTTGATGTCCTCGGGAAGGTCCTCCCAGGACTCCGCCTGCTTCTCCGTGGAGCGCACGAAATACTTGATGTTGTCGAAGTCGATGCCCGACAGGTCCGAGCCCCAGTTCGGCATGGGCTTCTTCTCGAAGAGCCGCAGGCCCTTGAGGCGCAGCTTCGTCATCCACTCCGGCTCGGACTTCTTGTCCGAGATGTCACGGACGACGGCCTCGCTCAGACCGCGCTTCGCCGCTGCACCGGCCGCGTCGGAGTCGGCCCAGCCGTATTCGTACTTGCCCAGGCCCTCGAGTTCGGGGTGGGCAGTCTCCGTGGGGAGAGTCATGCGGGGTTCCTCCCGGCCTTGCTTGCAGATGCGTCAGTGGAAATCGGGGAAATCTCGGGGATGAACGTCGTGCAGACGCCGTCGCCGTGCGCGATGGTCGCCAGCCGCTGTACATGAGTACCGAGCAGCTCGGCGAAGAATTCCGTCTCCGCCTCGCACAGCTGCGGGAACTTCTCGGCGACGTGGGCGACGGGGCAGTGGTGCTGGCACAGTTGCTCGCCCTTGCGCGGGAGGGGTGCGCTGCGTGCGGTGGCAGCGTACCCGTCGGCGCTCAGGGCCTTGGCCAGGGCCTCGGCGCGCTTGTCGGGGGCCACGCCCTCGATCGCCTTGCGGTACACGCTCGCCTGCGCGGCGACGCGGGCGCGGGCGAAGGCCGCGACGGCCTCCTGGCCGCCCTCCTGCTCGGCGATCCAGCGCAGGGCGTCCGCGGCGAGCTTGTCGTACGACTGGTCGAAGGCGTCACGACCGCAGTCGGTGAGCGCGAAGACCTTGGCGGGGCGCCCGCGCGTGCGCGTGCCGTACACCCGCTGCTCGCGCGCCTCGACGATCTCGTCGGCGACCAGCGCGTCCAGGTGGCGGCGGACGGCGGCCTGGGTCAGTCCGAGGCGCCCGGCCAGCTCGGCGACGGTCGACGGGCCGTGGTCCAGGACGGACCGCGCGACCCGGTTGCGGGTGGACCGCTCCCCGGTCGCCAGTTCCTCCTGCGGAGCTGCGCCGACGTTTTTCACAACGCCATTGTTGCGTAATTCCTCGGAGGCGGGCAAGCCGCGCCCTGATCACCCCACGGTGCCCTGCATCACTTAGGTATACCTAATCCGACCTGCGGAAACGATCTCCGATCGATCAAACGGGTGGCGCCGCGCGGCCGTGTCCGGGACACTCCCGACCATGCCCACACCGCCTCCGACCGGCCCACTCGTCACCCGGGGCTCCCTGGCCGCAGAGCTGCGCGCGCTGGGCGTCGAGGCCGGTGAGATCCTCCTCGTCCACTCCTCCCTCCGTTCGCTCGGCTGGGTCAGCGGCGGCCCCGTGGCGGTCGTCCGGGCCCTGCTCGACGTCCTCGGCCCGGACGGCACCCTGGTCGTCCCGACCCAGTCGGCGGACCTCAGCGACCCCGCGCTGTGGAGCCGTCCGCCGGTGCCCGAGCAGTGGTGGGAGACCATCCGCGCCACCCTGCCCGCCTACGACCCGCGGATCACCCCGGCGCGAGGCGTCGGCGTGATCCCGGAGACGGTCCGGACCTGGCCGGGCGCCCTGCGCAGCGCCCACCCGCACACCTCCTTCGCCGCCCTCGGACCGCGTGCCGCGCAGATCACCGACGGCCACGCGCCCGACTGCCGGCTCGGCGAGCGCAGCCCGCTGGCCCGGCTGGAGCAGCTCGGCGCCCGGGTGCTGCTGCTCGGCGCCGGCTACGACAGCTGCACCAGCTTCCACCTCGCCGAATACCGCATCGACGGCCCCCTCACCGAGGTCGGGCGCCCGGCCCCGGGCGGCGGCTGGGAGGTGGTCACCGAGGTGTCGATCAGCTTCGACCGGTTCGACGAGCTCGGCCACGACTTCGAACGGGACCGGCCGGTCGCCCGCGGGAGGGCGGGCGCCGCCGACGTACGGCTGTTCACGGTCGCGGACGCCGTCGCCTACGCCGAGCGCTGGCTGCCCCTGCACCGCCCCCGGTGACCGGTTCACGCACCCCCGCGCCGCGACCCCCGTCCGCGAACCTAGACTCTTGAGCCATGCGAACTGAGCCTGTCGTCAAGGTCCAGGCCCTGGTGCAGCGGTACGGGACGAAAACCGCGGTGGACGGCCTCGACCTGACGGCCCGGGCGGGCGTCACCGCGGTCCTCGGACCCAACGGCGCCGGCAAGACGACCACGATCGAGACCTGCGAGGGTTACCGCCGCCCCGACTCCGGCACGGTCCGCGTCCTCGGCCTCGACCCGGTGAGACAGGCCGCCGAACTGCACCCCCGCATCGGCGTGATGCTCCAGTCCGGCGGCGTCTACTCGGGCGCCCGGGCCGAGGAGATGCTGCGCCACATGGCGAAGCTGCACGCCCACCCGCTCGACGTGGACGCCCTGGTCGAACGGCTGGGGCTCGGCTCCTGCGGCCGCACCTCCTACCGCCGGCTCTCCGGCGGCCAGCAGCAGCGCCTCGCCCTCGCGATGGCGGTCGTCGGCCGCCCGGAGCTGGTCTTCCTGGACGAACCGACCGCGGGGCTCGACCCCCAGGCCCGCCGGGCCACCTGGGACCTGGTGCGCGACCTGCGCGACGACGGGGTCTCGGTCATCCTCACCACGCACTACATGGACGAGGCCGAGCAGCTGGCCGACGACGTGGCGATCATCGACGCCGGCAAGGTCATCGCCCAGGGCTCCCCCGAGCAGCTGTGCCGCGGCGGCGCCGAGAACACCCTGCGCTTCACCGGCCGCCCCGGACTCGACGTCGGCTCCCTGCTCAAGGCGCTGCCCTCCGACTCCTCGGCCGACGAGCTGACCCCGGGCTCCTACCGGGTCACCGGCCAGGTCGACCCCCAGCTGCTGGCCACCGTCACTTCCTGGTGCGCCCAGCACGGCGTGATGCCGGACCGCATCTCGGTCGAACGGCACACCCTCGAAGACGTCTTTCTCGAGCTGACCGGCAAGGAGCTGCGCTCGTGACCGCCACCGGCACCTACACCCCGAAGCCCGGCGCGGCGCCGCTCCCCCGGATGATCGGTGCGCAGGCGGCCCTGGAGACCAGGATGCTGCTGCGCAACGGCGAGCAGCTGCTGCTGACGGTGATCATCCCGGCGCTGCTGCTGGTGCTGTTCAGCTCGGTGGACGTCGTCGACACCGGCGAGGGCGAGGCCGTCGACTTCCTCACCCCCGGCGTCCTCGCGCTCGCGGTGATGTCGACGGCGTTCACCGGCCAGGCCATCGCGACCGGCTTCGAGCGCCGCTACGGGGTGCTGAAGCGGCTCGCCGCCTCACCGCTGCCGCGCTGGGGACTGATGACGGCCAAGACGGCGGCCGTGCTGGTCACCGAGATCCTCCAGGTGATCCTGCTCACGGCCATCGCGTTCGCGCTGGGCTGGTCGCCGCACGGCAACCCGCTCGCCGTCGCGCTGCTGCTGCTCCTCGGCACGGCGGCCTTCTCCGGCCTCGGTCTGCTGATGGCCGGCACGCTGAGGGCCGAGGCCACACTGGGCGCCGCCAACCTGGTGTTCCTGCTGCTCCTGGTGGGCGGCGGGGTCGTCGTGCCGCTGGACGAGTTCCCCTCCGCCGCGCAGGACGTCCTCGGCGTGCTGCCCATCGCCGCGCTCTCGGACGGCCTGCGGGACGTGCTGCGCGACGGCGCCGGGACGCCGTGGGGCGACCTGGGGATCCTCGCCGGGTGGGCGGTCCTGGGCCTCGCTGCGGCCGGCCGGTTCTTCCGCTGGGAGTGAGGCCGTGGCCCACCCTCGTGAAAGTGTGCACAAGCGGCGGCCTACGATGGACGGCGTGCCAAACGTGACCCGCGCCGACGCCGCAGCCGCCGTGCGCAACCCGCTCGCCTTCGTCGCCGAACGCTGGACCCCGCATCCCCGGACGGTCCGGCGGGCGGCCCTCGCCGCACTCGTCATGTCCGTGGTCATCGTGGTCACCGGTGGCGCGGTCCGCCTCACCGGCTCCGGGCTCGGCTGCCCGACCTGGCCGAAGTGCACCGACGACTCGCTCACCGCGACCACCGAGATGGGCTTCCACGGCGCCATCGAGTTCGGCAACCGCATGCTGACGTACGTGCTGTGCGCGGCCGTCGGCTGGGCGATCGTCGCGGCCCGGTCCCAGAAGCCGTACCGGCGCGACCTGACCCGGCTGGGCTGGGCGCAGTTCTGGGTGGTCATGGGCAACGCGGTGCTCGGCGGCATCGTGGTCCTCGTCGGCCTCAACCCGTACACGGTCGCGGGGCACTTCCTGCTCTCCTCGGCGCTGATCGCCGTGGCGACGGTGATGTGGCAGCGGACCCGGGAGGGCGACGCGGCCCCGCGGCCCCTGGTCGGCCCGGCGGTGCGCCAGCTGGTGTGGTTCCTGGTCGCCGCGACGGTGCTGCTGCTCGCGGTGGGCACCGTCGTCACCGGCGCCGGCCCGCACGCGGGTGACTCCAGCGAGGTCGACCGGATGCAGGTGGACTGGGAGACGGTGGCCAAGCTGCACGCCGTGCTGGCCTGGATCGTGGTCACGCTCACGTTCGCCCTGTGGTTCGTGCTGAAGGCGGTGGACGCGCCCAAGGGCCCGCTGGACCGGACGCGGGAGCTGTTCCTGATCCTGCTGGGCCAGGGGGCGCTGGGCTATGTCCAGTACTTCACGGACCTGCCGGAGGCGCTGGTCGCGGCGCACATGTTCGGCTCGTGCGTGATGTGGATCTGGGTGCTGCGGGTGCTGCTGGCGCTGCGCGAGCGGCCGCTGGAGGACGGCGAACTGCCCGACGTGCCGGGGCCGTCGGCCGAGCCGGCGGTGCCCACGCGCGCGTGAGCGCCCGCCTGCGCCGCACGGGTCACGTCAGCCCGTAGACCCGCCGGGCGTTCCCCGCCGACACCATGCCCGCCACACGCTGGGCGTCCGCCAGGGACCACGCGCCCTCGGCCACCCAGCCGCCCAGCACCCGCGCCAGGGCCTCCCGGAAGAGGCGGGCGCCGACCACGTGCAGCTCGGGCAGTCCGGCGGCCCCGCTGGAGAAGAGGATCTTGCCGAAGGGTGCCAGCTCCAGGATCTCCGCGAGGACGGTCGCGGCGCGGGCGCCGGTGCGCACCAGGGCGGCGCCGGAGTCGGCGTAGACGTGCGGGAAGACGCCGGCCAGGTGGGCGGCGTGACGGTGGTACGGGTAGCCGTGCAGCAGGACGAGGTCGGTGCCCAGCCCTGCGGTCGCCCGGACGAAGTCCGTCAACAGCACCGGGTCGGTGCGGTCGATGCGCGCGCCCGGCTCGGCGAGCCCCGCGTGCAGTTGCAGGGGCAGCCCCGACGCGACCGCGATCCACAGCAGGTGCCGCAGCAGTACGGGGTCGGTCAGCTCGCCGCCGACCCGGCGGGCCGCCAGCCAGCGGCCGGCCGCGCCCCGCACCTCCCCCGGGCCGGGCGGCTCCGGCGCCAGTGCCAGGCCGTGCCGCACGCCCGCCACCGAGGTGAACGCGACGGCGTGCCCGGCGGCGCCGTGCACCGACTCGGCGAGGTTGGCGAGGAAGGACTCCACGGTGCCGGAGGTGTCGGCGACCTGTTCGGCGAGCAGCTCCAGGCGGACGACCTCCCGGGCCCGGGCGGCGGCCGTGGTGGCCATCTCGTCGGGGCCGGTGAGGTCGCCGGGCAGGCCGGTGTCCACCAGGTACGTCGTGATGCCGGAGCCGCGCAGCAGTCGGCGGCCCGCCTCCAGGACGCCGAGTTCCCGGCGCCGGGCCAGATAGCGGGCGGGCGGGCAGTGCGGCTCCAGACCGAGCAGCGGGGGACACCAGCGGCGTACCGCGAAACCGGTCTGGGTGTCGAAGAGGGTGGTGCCGGGGGCGGGCGGGCCCTCGGTGCGGGACAGCTGGGCCTCGAAGGTGCCGAGGCCCAGCTCGGTCCTCAGTACGCCGTGGCAGTACTGGTCCACGAGGGACGGCGTGTCGATCATCCCGGTCTCCCCGTTCGGACGGCGCGGACGTGCCGCACGGCCTAACGGGTGAACCGGTCTTCCGGTGATGGGATGATCGGCGGTTGTTGCGCTTCTCAGCCGCCGACCTGGATGCCGGCCATGCGCTTCCACTCGTACGGGCCGGTCGTCACCTTGGCGGCGAACTCTCCGTCGAAGGCCTCGTGGCGGGTGATGCCGGCCTGTTCGACCGCCTTCTCGGCGATCTCGTACGTGGGGGCGACGAGGTCGCCCCAGCCGCCGTCCTCACCGACGAGGACGATCCGGGCGCCGCGCTCGCCGATGTAGGCGATCTGCCCCTCGGCGCCCCCGTGGGCCTTGGAGAAGGCGCCGATGTGCTTGGCGAGCCGGGCGGCGGTGCGCTCGGCCTTCGCGTCAACCTGCTGCGTGTCTGCCATGACCGGAATGCTACCGGCCGGTAGCAGGCGGAGGAAGGGCCTGCCGGAGGAAGGGCACCCCGGGAGAACCGGAGGGAGGGCCTACCGGAGGAAGGGGTCCACGGCCACCGCCACGAACAGCAGCGACACATAGGTGATGGACCAGTGGAACAGGCGCATCTCCTTCAGTTTCCCGCCCGTCACCTCGGCCCTGGCCCGGTTCTGCAGCGCGTGTGCCTCCCACAGCCACCAGCCGCCCGCCGCGAGCGCCACGGCGGTGTAGAACCAGCCGGTGTAGCCGAGCGGGGTCAGCAGCAGGGAGACCGCGACCATCACCCAGCTGTAGATCACGATCTGCCGGGCGACCACCTTGTTGGACGCCAGGACGGGCAGCATCGGCACGCCCACGCGCGCGTAGTCGTCCTTGACCTTCATGGACAGCGGCCAGTAGTGCGGCGGTGTCCAGAAGAAGATGACCAGGAAGAGGACGACCGGCGCCCAGGACAGGGAGTCCTTCACCGCGGTCCAGCCGATCAGCACCGGCATGCAGCCCGCGATGCCGCCCCACACGATGTTCTGGGCCGTGCGGCGCTTGAGGATCATCGTGTAGACCACGACGTAGAACAGCAGCGCGCCGAGCGCGAGCCAGGCGGACAGCCAGTTGACGGCGAGGCCGAACAGCAGGGTGGAGACCACCGCCAGGGTGATGCCGAAGGCCAGGCACTCGCGGGGGCTGACCATGCCGGTGACCAGCGGACGCTGCGAGGTGCGGTCCATCAGCGCGTCGATGTCGCGGTCGATGTACATGTTCAGCGCGTTGGCGCCGCCCGCCGAGAGGTAGCCGCCGACGCAGGTGAGCAGCACCAGACCGAGGTCGGGCACCCCCTGCTCGGCGAGGAACATCACCGGAACGGTGGTGATCAGCAGCAGCTCGATGATCCGCGGCTTGGTCAGCGCCACGAACGCCTTGACACGGGCCCCGAACGGCCGGTGGCTCGGGCGCCGGGTCGTCACAAGCGCCCCCGCTGGACGGGATTCGACGGCCGTCACGCACACCCCTGACAGAGACATCCCAGCGAGCCCTCCCCTGTGTGAGTTCCGGGTGAGAGGCTCGCGCGTACCACGCCACTTTAGACGTTGCCCAGACCCGGACATTCGCGGGGGTGGGGTCGTGTTGGCGGACCCGCTCCGACGTGCGAACGAAGACCCGATTGAGCGGTCAGATGAGCGCGTCCGTATTCAGTTGCCGAATGCGGTTCCGGGCTGGTGGGGAGGCGGATGACAAAGGCGTCCCGCAGTGTGGAATCGCTCGAAAAAACGCACGTCCTACGGGGGTAGGCTCGACAGCGGCCGGTAGGCGTCCCGTCACCGGCGTTCGACATGTGGAGAGGAGCCCTGACCCAGGGTGAGCACCAAGCCGACCACCACAGACCTCGAGTGGACCGAGTTGGACCAGCGGGCCGTGGACACTGCCCGCGTCCTGGCCGCCGATGCCGTACAGAAGGTCGGCAACGGCCATCCGGGTACGGCGATGAGCCTGGCGCCTGCCGCCTACACCCTCTTCCAGAAGGTGATGCGGCACGACCCGGCGGACGCCGACTGGGTCGCCCGCGACCGCTTCGTGCTGTCCGCGGGCCACTCGTCCCTGACCCTCTACACCCAGCTGTACCTGGCCGGCTTCGGCCTGGAGCTGGACGACCTGAAGTCCTTCAGGACCTGGGGCTCCAAGACCCCGGGCCACCCGGAGTACGGGCACACCGTGGGCGTGGAGACGACGACCGGTCCGCTGGGCCAGGGTGTCGCCAACGCCGTCGGCATGGCGATGGCCGCCCGCTACGAGCGCGGCCTGTTCGACCCCGAGGCCCCGGCCGGGGAGTCGCCCTTCGACCACTTCGTGTTCGCCGTCGCCGGTGACGGCTGCCTCCAGGAGGGCATCGCCGCCGAGGCGTCCTCGCTGGCCGGCCACCAGAAGCTGGGCAACCTGGTCCTGCTGTGGGACGACAACCACATCTCGATCGAGGGCGACACGGAGACCGCCGTCTCCGAGGACGTCTGCAAGCGCTACGAGGCCTACGGCTGGCACGTCCAGCGCGTCGCCCCGAAGCCGGACGGCGACCTCGACCCGCACGCCATCTACGACGCGGTCCAGGAGGCGAAGAAGGTCACGGACAAGCCGTCCTTCATCGCCATGCGCTCGATCATCGCCTGGCCCGCCCCGAACGCGCAGAACACCGAGGCCGCGCACGGCTCGGCACTGGGCGACGACGAGGTCGCGGCCACCAAGCGCGTCCTCGGCTTCGACCCGGAGAAGTCCTTCGAGGTCGCCGACGAGGTCATCGCCCACACCCGCAAGGCCCTGGAGCGCGGCGCGCAGGCCAAGGCCGAGTGGGAGAAGAAGTTCCAGCTGTGGCGGGACGAGAACCCCGAGCGCGCGGCCGACTTCGACCGGATCAGCGCCGGTGAGCTGCCGGCGGGCTGGGAGGAGAAGCTCCCGGTCTTCGAGCCCGGCAAGGGCGTCGCCACCCGCGCCGCCTCCGGCAAGGTGCTGCAGGCGCTGGGCGCGGTGATCCCCGAGCTGTGGGGCGGCTCCGCCGACCTGGCCGGCTCGAACAACACCACCATCGACAAGACGTCGTCCTTCCTGCCCGAGGGCAACCCGCTGCCCGAGGCGAGCCCGTACGGCCGCACGATCCACTTCGGCATCCGCGAGCACTCCATGGGCGCGGAGATGAACGGCATCGCGCTGCACGGCAACACCCGGATCTACGGCGGCACCTTCCTCGTCTTCTCCGACTACATGCGCAACGCCGTGCGCCTGTCGGCCCTGATGCACCTGCCGGTGACGTACGTGTGGACGCACGACTCCATCGGCCTCGGCGAGGACGGCCCGACCCACCAGCCGGTGGAGCACCTGGCCTCGCTGCGCGCCATCCCCGGTCTGAACGTGGTCCGCCCGGCGGACGCCAACGAGACCGCCATCGCCTGGCGCGAGATCCTGCGCCGCTGGACCAAGGAGTTCGGCAAGGGCGCACCGCACGGCCTGGCGCTCACCCGCCAGGGCGTGCCGACCTACGAGCCGAACGACGACGCCGCGCGCGGCGGCTACGTGCTGTTCGAGGCGGACGGCGGCGACCCCGAGGTCATCCTGATCGCCACCGGTTCCGAGGTGCACGTCGCCGTCGAGGCGCGCGAGCGGCTCCAGGCCGACGGCGTCCCCACGCGGGTGGTGTCCATGCCGTCCGTGGAGTGGTTCGAGGAGCAGGACCAGGGGTACCGGGACAGCGTCCTTCCCCCGTCGGTGAAGGCGCGTGTCGCGGTGGAGGCCGGTATCGGTCTGACCTGGCACAAGTACGTCGGCGACGCCGGACGCATCGTCTCCCTGGAGCACTTCGGCGCCTCCGCCGACGGCAAGGTGCTCTTCCGCGAGTACGGCTTCACCGCCGAGAACGTGGCTGACCAGGCCCGGGCCGCGCTCGATTCGGCTTCGGCCCTCGCGGCCGCACAGCGCTGACGCCCCCCATACGACACGTAGGAGATGTAATTCCATGACAGACGCACTCAAGCGCCTCTCCGAGGAAGGCGTCGCGATCTGGCTGGACGACCTGTCGCGCAAGCGGATCACGTCCGGCAACCTCGCCGAGCTGATCGACCAGCAGCACGTCGTGGGCGTCACCACCAACCCGACGATCTTCCAGAAGGCGATCTCGTCCGGCGACGGCTACGAGCAGCAGCTCACCGACCTGGCCGCGCGCCGGGTCACCGTCGAGGAAGCCGTCCGCATGATCACCACGGCGGACGTCCGGGACGCCGCCGACATCCTGCGCCCGGTCTTCGACGCCACCGGCGGCCAGGACGGCCGGGTCTCGATCGAGGTCGACCCGCGGCTGGCCCACAACACCCGGGCCACCGTCGCCGAGGCCAGGCAGCTGGCCTGGCTGGTGGACCGCCCGAACACCCTGATCAAGATCCCGGCGACCGAGGCGGGCCTGCCGGCGATCACCGAGGTGATCGGCAACGGCATCAGCGTCAACGTCACCCTGATCTTCTCGCTGGAGCGCTACCGCAAGGTCATGGACGCCTACCTGGCCGGCCTGGAGAAGGCCAGGGAGAAGGGCCTGGACCTGTCGCTGATCCACTCGGTGGCGTCCTTCTTCGTGTCCCGGGTGGACACCGAGATCGACAAGCGGCTGGACGCGCTCGGCACCGACGAGGCGAAGGCGGCGCGCGGCAAGGCCGCCCTCGCCAACGCGCGCCTCGCCTACCAGGCGTACGAAGAGGTGTTCGGCTCCGAGCGCTGGCTGGCCCTGGAGTCCGCGGGCGCCAACAAGCAGCGCCCGCTGTGGGCCTCCACCGGCGTGAAGGACCCGGCGTACAAGGACACCCTGTACGTCGACGACCTGGTGGCGCCGAACACGGTGAACACCATGCCGGAGGCGACCCTGCTGGCCACCGAGGACCACGGCTCGATCACCGGGAACACCGTCGCCGGCACCTACGAGCAGGCCCGCGCCGACCTCGACGCCGTCGAGAAGCTCGGGATCGCGTACGACGACGTGGTGCAGCTCCTGGAGGACGAGGGCGTCGAGAAGTTCGAGGCGTCCTGGAACGACCTGCTGAAGTCGACCGAGGCGGAGCTGGAGCGCCTCGCCCCCTCGGAGGGCTGACATCTTGTCAAGCAGCAATGCGCTGCTCCCGGGCAGCAACCCGCTGCGTGACCCGGCGGACCGACGGCTCCCGCGTATCGCGGGGCCGTCGGGCCTGGTCATCTTCGGCGTCACGGGCGATCTGTCGCGCAAGAAGCTGATGCCGGCGGTGTACGACCTCGCCAACCGCGGTCTGCTGCCGCCGGGCTTCTCGCTGGTGGGCTTCGCCCGCCGCGAGTGGGAGGACGAGGACTTCGCCCAGGAGGTCCACGACGCCGTCAAGGCGCACGCCCGCACGCCGTTCCGCGAGGAGGTCTGGCAGCAGCTCATCCAGGGGATGCGCTTCGTGCAGGGCACCTTCGACGACGACGAGGCGTTCGAGCGGCTGCGCTCCACCATCGAGGAGCTGGACAAGGCACAGGGCACGGGCGGCAACTTCGCCTTCTACCTGTCGGTGCCCCCGCGCGCCTTCCCGGTGGTCATCCAGCAGCTCAAGAAGCACGGTCTGGCCGACCAGCGTGGCGGGTCGTGGCGCCGGGCCGTCATCGAGAAGCCCTTCGGGCACGACCTGAAGTCGGCCGAGGAGCTGAACGCGGTCGTGCACGAGGTGTTCGACCCGGACCAGGTGTTCCGGATCGACCACTACCTGGGCAAGGAGACCGTCCAGAACATCCTGGCGCTGCGCTTCGCCAACACGATGTTCGAGCCGATCTGGAACCGGTCCTTCGTGGACCACGTGCAGATCACCATGGCCGAGGACATCGGCATCGGCGGCCGGGCCGGCTACTACGACGGCATCGGCTCCGCGCGGGACGTCATCCAGAACCACCTGCTGCAGCTGATGGCGCTGACCGCCATGGAGGAGCCCGCCTCCTTCGACGCGGACGCGCTCGCGGCCGAGAAGACCAAGGTGCTCGGCGCGGTCCGGCTGCCCAAGAAACTGGGCCGGGACACCGTGCGCGGCCAGTACACGGCGGGCTGGCAGGGCGGTGCGAAGGCCGTCGGCTACCTCGAAGAGGACGGCATCGACCCGCAGTCGAAGACCGACACCTACGCGGCGATCAAGCTGCAGATCGACAACCGGCGCTGGGCCGGGGTGCCGTTCTACCTGCGCACCGGCAAGCGGCTCGGGCGGCGGGTGACGGAGATCGCGGTGGTCTTCCAGCGCGCCCCGCACTCCCCGTTCGACACGACGGCCACCGAGGAGCTGGGCTCCAACGCGATCGTCATCCGGGTCCAGCCGGACGAGGGCGTCACGGTCCGCTTCGGCTCGAAGGTGCCGGGCACGTCGATGGAGATCCGGGACGTGTCGATGGACTTCGCCTACGGCGAGTCGTTCACCGAGTCCAGCCCGGAGGCGTACGAGCGGCTGATCCTGGACGTGCTGCTGGGCGACGCCAACCTCTTCCCGCGCACCGAGGAGGTCGAGCTGTCCTGGAAGATCCTCGACCCGATCGAGGAGTACTGGGACCGGCACGGCAGGCCCGCGCAGTACGCGGCAGGCACCTGGGGTCCGGTCGAGGCGGACGAGATGCTGGAGCGAGACGGACGGAGCTGGCGCCGGCCATGAAGATAGACCTCACGGACACCACCGCCAGCAAGATCAACAAGGCGTTGGTGCGGGGCCGCCGGGCCATCGGCACGCCGGCCGTCGGCATGGTGCTGACGCTGGTCATCGTCACGGACGAGGAGAACGCGTACGACGCGCTCAAGGCCGCCGACGACGCCTCCCACGAGCACCCCTCGCGCACCCTGGTGGTCATCCGGCGCGTCTCGCGCGGCCCGCGCGACCGCACGTCCTCCCGGCTGGACGCCGAGGTGCGGGTGGGCGCGGAGGCGGGTACCGGGGAGACGGTGGTGCTGCGGCTGTACGGCGAGGTGGTCGACCATGCCCAGTCGGTGGTGCTGCCGCTGCTGCTGCCCGACGCCCCGGTGGTCGTCTGGTGGCCGGTGAGCGCCCCGCACGACCCGGCGAACGACCCGCTGGGCGCACTGGCGCAGCGCCGGGTCACCGACTCGTACGCGGCCGAGGAGCCGGTGCGGGAGCTGGGCGTGCGCGCCGCGACGTACACCCCCGGCGACACGGACCTGTCGTGGACCCGGATCACCCCGTGGCGTTCGATGCTGGCCGCCGCCCTGGACCAGGTCGCCTGCACGGTGCGCTCGGTCGAGGTCGAGGGCGAGGCGTTCAACCCGAGCTGCGAGCTGCTGGCGATGTGGCTCGCGGACCGGCTGGGTGTGCCGGTGCGGCGCTCGGCGTCCGCCGGGCCCGGTCTGACCGCGGTCCGGATGGCCACCGACTGCGGGCCGATCGTGCTGCACCGCCCGGACGGTTCGCTGGCGACGCTGTCCATCGACGGCCAGCCGGACCGGGCGGTGGCGCTCAAGCGCCGCGAGACGGCGGATCTGATCGCGGAGGAGCTGCGCCGGCTGGACCCGGACGACACGTACGCGTCCGCGCTGCGGTTCGGGGTGGAGCGGCTGAGCGCGCGGGCCGCCGCGGAGGGACCGGTGGCCAAAGGAGAACCGGCCGAGGAGTCCACGGAAGCTGCCGCACCGCAGGCGGCGACGGAAGCGGTGAAGGAGGCGGCCGCGCAGTGAACGCACCCCAACTGGTCGTGCACCGCGACAAGGAACTGATGGCCCGGGCCGCGGCGGCCCGGCTGATCACGAAGATCGTGGACGCGCAGGCCTCCCGGGGCCGGGCGTCGGTGGTCCTCACCGGTGGCCGCAACGGCAACGGCCTGCTGGCCGCCCTGGCCGCCGCGCCGGCCCGGGACGCCGTCGACTGGGGCCGGATCGACCTGTGGTGGGGCGACGAGCGGTTCCTGCCGGAGGGCGACCCGGAGCGCAATGTCACGCAGGCCCGCGAGGCGCTGCTGGACGCGGTGCCCGTGGCCCCGGAGCGGGTGCACGCGATGCCCGCGTCGGACGGTCCGTACGGGACGGACGTGGAGGCGGCGGCGGAGGCCTACGCCGAGGAACTGGCCCGGGCTGCCGCTCCCGACAACCACGGCCCGGTGCCCACCTTCGACGTGCTGATGCTGGGCGTCGGTCCGGACACCCATGTGGCGTCCCTGTTCCCCGAGCACCCGGCGGTCCGGGAGGCGGACCGCACGGTGGTGGGGGTGCGCGGGGCGCCCAAGCCGCCGCCGACGCGGATCACCCTGACCCTGCCGGCGATCCGCGCGGCCCGCGAGGTCTGGCTGCTCGCGGCCGGCGAGGACAAGGCGCGGGCCGCGGCCATGGCCCTGTCGGGCGCCGGTGAGATCCAGGCGCCTGCGGCGGGCGCGTACGGCCGCTCCCGCACCCTGTGGCTGCTGGACACGGCCGCGGCGGCACAGCTGCCGCGGTCGCTGTACCCGCCGGCGTCGCCCTGAGCGAAGGGGCGGCGGCCCCCGTGGTGCCGCCGCCCCGGTCCGGGACGGGTCACTTGACCGATCCGGCCATGACTCCTTGGACGAAGTGGCGCTGGAAGGCGAAGAACACCACGACCGGCACCACCAGGGACACGAACGCGCCGGGTGCCAGCACGTCCACGTTGCTGCCGAACTGCCGTATCTGCGACTGGAGTTCCACGGTCAGCGGCTGGGAGGAGCTGTCGGCGAACAGCAGTGCCACCAGCATGTCGTTCCACACCCACAGGAACTGGAAGATGGCCAGGCTGGCGAGGGCCGGCCGGCCGACCGGCAGCACCAGGCGGGTGAAGATGCGCCACTCGCTGCCGCCGTCCATCCGGGCGGCCTCCAGCATCTCCCGGGGTATCTCCGCGAAGTAGTTCCGCAGCAGGAACACCGCGAACGGCAGTCCGTAGGCCACGTGGAACAGCACGACGCCCGGGATGGTGCCGAACAGGCCGAGCTGTCCGAAGAGTTTGGCCACCGGCAGCAGCCCGATCTGCACGGGCACCACCAGCAGGGCCACCACCAGCAGGAACAGCGGCTCCCGCAGGGGGAACTCCAGCCAGGCGAAGGCGTATCCGGCGAGCGCTGCGATCACGACGACCAGGAGGGTCGTGGGCACCGAGATCAGCACGGTGTTCCAGAAGGCGCGGGTGATGCCGGCGTTGTCCAGCAGCGCCGAGTAGTTGTCGAAGGACAGCTGGCGGGGGGCGGAGAACACCGTCCACCAGCCGCCCTTCGCGGTGTCCTCGGCCGACCGCAGGGACGAGAGGAACAGTCCCGCCAGCGGCGTCAGCCAGATCAGGCCGACGACCACGAGGAAGGCCTGCACCACGGCGCTGCCCAGTCCCCGGCGGACCGCGTTCATCGCTGAACTCATCGCTGACTCCTCCGGAAACGGCGGACGTTGAAGACCATCGCGGGGATCACCAGGAGCAGCAGCAGGACACCGAGCGCGCTGCCGAGCCCCTGGTTGTTGCCGCCGCCGAAGGACACCAGCCACATCTGGGTGGCGAGCACGGTGGCGTCCTGCTGCACCGGTCCGGGGGCGATGACGTAGACCAGGTCGAAGACCTTCATCACGTTGATGACCAGGGTGACGAAGACGACGGTGAGCACCGGTGCGAGCAGGGGGACGGTGATGCGGCGGAAGATCTGCCACTCGTTGGCTCCGTCCATCCGGGCCGCCTCCAGGGCGTCCCGGGGCAGGGTCGCGAGCCCGGCGCCGATCAGGACCATCGCGAAGCCGGTCCAGATCCACAGGTAGGCGCCGATGATCGCGGGGGTGACCAGGGTGGGCCCGAGCCAGGACACGCCGTCGTAGGGCGGGGCGAAGTTCGAGGCGGGCAGGGCGAGGGTGTAGGACCCCGCTCGCAGTCCGGTGAAGCGGAAGGAGCCGTCGGCTGCGGTGGTGGTGCTCGCGACGGTGTCGCCGTCGCGGATCGCCGTCACCTTCATGGCGGGCAGTCCGCTCTCCCGGGGGTCGACCCGGCCGGGGCGGCCGCCGCCGCCCGGGGTGAAGTCCAGGTAGACGACGCCGCGGACCTCGTCCGGGCCGGCCTCGGCCGTGGCGGCCGCGCCGGCGGGCGAGGCGCCCGGGGGCAGCTCGCCGGGGGCGACGCCGACCAGGCCGAGGGCGGTGGAGTCGCCCGGGGAGAAGGTGGTGTCGGTCCGGTACGAGCCGTCGTCCCGGTGGGTGAGGCCCTGGCCCTCACGCGCGCGTGCCGTCGGATAGGGCGAGGTGCCCTGGACGGCGTCGTGCACGGCGACGACGGCGGCGTTGAGGACGCCCTTGTCGGGGTCCTCGTCGTAGGCGAGGCGGAAGATGATGCCGGCGGCCAGGAAGGACACGGCCATCGGCATGAACAGCAGCAGCTTGAACGCGGTGGCCCAGCGGACCTTCTCCACCAGGACGGCGAGGATCAGGCCCAGCCCGGTGAGCAGGGTGGGGGCGACGACGACCCAGATCGCGGTGTTGCGGACGGCCGTGAGGGTCGCCGGGTCGCGGAACATCTCGGCGTAGTTGTCGCCGCCGACGAAGCGGTCGCCGGAGGCGTCGAAGAAGCTGCGGCCGACGGAGAACAGCACGGGGTAGACGACGAGTGCGCCGAGCAGGAGCAGCGCGGGCAGCACGAACAGCAGCGCGGTGGTCCGGCCCCGGCGCCGGGAACGCCGGCGCCGGGCGGGGGCGTCGGGAGGCGGGGGCGGACCCGCCCCCTCCTTCCGCGCGAACTCGATGACGGTCATCGCGGATCAGCCCCGGTAGGCCTTGGCCGCGGCGTCCTCCAGCGCGGCCGCGGTGCGGGCCGGGTCGGAGGGGTCGCGCAGGAAGTCCTGGAGGATCTTCCACTCGCCGGCGCCCTTGGTGCCGCCGAAGGCGGCCGGTGCCTGGTCGGACATGTCGAACCGGACCGAGTCGCCCGCCGCGACCAGGGACTTGGCGGTGGCGCGGGTGACGGTGTCGCCGTAGGAGGCGAGGTTGACCTTCTTGTTGGGCGACAGGAAGCCGCCCGCCTTGGCCCACACGGCGGCCGCCTCGGGGGTGGCCAGGTACTCCAGGAGCTTCATGCCGGCGTCGCTGTTCTTGCCGTCCTTGAGGACGACGGCGGCGTCGCCGCCGCTGACGACCGGGGCCGTGCCCTCGCCGACCGGAGGGAAAGGGAAGAAGTCGGCGTCCTCGCCGATCGACCGGCCGAACTGGTCCTTGGCGACACCGGCGACGAAGTCGCCCTCGTAGACCATGCCGGCCTCGGGCTTGGGACCGAAGACCTTCTCGACCGAGCCGGGGAAGTCGGTGTTCAGGGCGCCCTTCTGGCCGCCCGCGAGGAGCTGCTTGTCCTTGAAGACCGTGCCCAGCGTGGTGAGCGCCTGGACGACGCTGGCGTCGGTCCACTTCAGCTTGTGGGCGGCGAGCGCGTCGTACTTCTCGGGGCCGGCCTGGGAGAGGTAGATGTTCTCGAACCAGTCGGTGAGGGTCCAGCCGTCCTGCCCGGCGACCGCGAAGGCGGCGAGGCCGGAGTCGGAGACGGTGTGCCCGGCCTTGACCAGTTCGTCGAAGGTCTTCGGGGGTGTGACGCCGGCCCGGGAGAAGGCGTCGGGGCTGTACCAGACGGTCGACTTGTGGGCCGCCTTGAAGTAGAGGCCGTAGAGGGTGCCGTCGACGCTGCCGTACGTCTTCCAGGCGGTGGAGTAGTTGGCGTCCACGGACTTGCGGGTGGTGTCGGACAGCGGCTTGAGCCAGCCCTTCTCGGCGAACTGCTGGAGCACGCCGACCTGCGGGACCATGACCACGTCGGGGGCGTTGCCGCCCTCGATCTTGCTGCCGACGACGGTGGAGACGTTGTCGCCGGTGGACACGAACCGGGTCTTGGCGCCGGTCTGCTCGCTGAACGCGTCCAGCACCTTCTGGAAGTTGGCCTGCTCGCTGCCGGTCCAGACGCCGGCCACTGTGACGGTCTGGCCGCTGAGGGCCTTGTCGCCGCCGCCGGCGCTGACGTCGTCGCCGCCGCACGCGGTGGCGGTGAGCGCGAGGACCAGGGTGGTGCAGCCGGCGAGGAGGGTGGTACGTCGTCGCATCATCGTTGATGTCCCTTCGGAGGGTGGAACTGACGTCGGATCGGTGGGTCGGCGGGTCAGTGGACGCCGTGGGCGTCGTCGCTGATCCACCAGGCGGCCGTGGCGCCGGGCAGGACCCCGGGCGGGCACGGGCCGCTGGACAGCAGGGGGGTGCCGGAGACCGGCGCGGGCGTGGGGGCCGCGCCGAAGTTGACGGCGCAGACCAGTCCGTCGCCGCGGACGAAGGCCAGCACTCCGGGCGGGGTGTCCAGCCAGCGCAGGGTGCCCTCGCCGAGCTGCGGGAGTTCCCTGCGCAGGTGCAGGCCGTCGCGGTAGAGGTGCCAGAAGGAGCGGGTGTCGGCGAGGGCCCGGTCGGTGGCGTACTCGGCGAAGTAGTCCGGCTGCGGCAGCCAGGGCTTGGCCCCCTCGGCGCCGGAGGTGAAGCCGAACGGGGACGCCTGCCCGGACCACGGCAGCGGCACCCGGCAGCCGTCGCGGATGCGGGCGCGGCTTCCGGTGCGGCGGAAGATGGGGTCGGTGAGCACGTCGTCGGGCAGGTCGACGACCTCCGGCAGGCCCAGTTCCTCGCCCTGGTAGATGTACGCGGCTCCGGGCAGCGCCAGCATCAGCAGCGCGGCGGCCCGGGCGCGGGCGGGGCCGAGTCCGCTGCCCTCGGGGGTAGGTTCGCCGTAGCGGGTGACGGTGCGGACCTGGTCGTGGTTGTTGAGGACCCAGGTGACCGTGGAGCCGGTGCCGGCGATGTCCTGCATGGCCTCGGTGATGACCTTGCGGAACGCGTCGGCGTCCCAGGGGGCGCTCAGCAGGTCGAAGAAGAACGCCTGGTGGAGTTCGTCGGGGCGGACGTACCGGGCGTGCTCGCGGGCGGTGGGGACGGAGACCTCGCCGACGAGCAGGCGCTGCCGGCCGTCGCGGACGGTGTACTCCTCGCAGATCGAGCGCCACCGCCGCCAGATGCCGTGCACCTCGGGCTGGTTCCAGGCGAGCGGGTTGACCGAGTCGCGGGTGCGGGCGTCCGCCTCGGGGTCGTCCGAGTCGGGCAGCTCGGGGTGCTTGTAGAGGCCGGCGGCGACGTCGATGCGGAAGCCGTCGACGCCCCGGTCAAGCCAGAAGCGCAGGATGCGGTCGAACTCGGCGGGGACCTCGGCCTCGCGCCAGTTCCAGTCGGGCTGCTCGGGCGTGAACATGTGCAGGTACCACTGGCCCGGCCGGCCGTCCGGCTCGGTCACCCGGGTCCACGCCGGGCCGCCGAACATGGCGTGCCAGTTGTTGGGCGGCTCGTCGCCGTCGGGGCCGCGCCCGTCGGCGAAGTGGAAGCGGGCGCGGGCCGCGCTGCCGGGCGCCGAGGCCAGCGCCTGCCGGAACCACGGGTGGGCGTGGGAGCAGTGGTTGGGGACGATGTCCAGCAGCACCCTGATGCCGAGCCGGCGGGCAGCGGCCATGAGCAGGTCGAACTCGGCGAGGTCGCCGAAGAGCGGGTCCACGTCGCAGTAGTCGGCGACGTCGTAGCCGTGGTCGTGCTGGGGCGACGGATAGAAGGGGCTCAGCCAGATCCCGTCGACGCCGAGCTTCTTCAGGTACGGCAGCCCGGCCCGGACGCCGGCCAGATCTCCGACGCCGTCGCCGGTGCTGTCCAGGAAGCTGCGGACGTACACCTGGTAGACCACGGCGTCGCGCCACCAGGGGTGGTGCTTGCTTGTCATGCATGCATGTTAGGTATCTGTTTCACGGGGGTGTCAACGAGTGCGCCGTACACTACCGACCGGTTTACCTTTTGAATCGGGTCATTGATGGGCAAATCAACCATGAATGAGACGGGCGCGTTACCTAACAAGTAACTAGGGGAAGATCGTCGGCGAACCGCTCGCTAGCGGTGCGCGACGGCCGCCAGCTCACGCGCCAGCCGCCGCACCGCGCTCTCGGGCGTCTCGCGCCCGGTCAGCGCGTCGTGCAGCACCGCCTGCACCACCAGGCTCACCTGGTCGTAGTGCGGGCTCTTGGGGCGCGGGGCGGCCGCCAGGACGGCGGCGCGCAGGGTCGGCAGGTAGGGGAACGCCCGGATCAGCTCCGGATCCTCGTACAGCTCCGCCCGTACGGGCGGCAGCGCGCCCCGGGTGAGCACCTGGCGCTGGACGTCCTCGCCGGTGAGGTAGGCGATCAGCCGCACGGCGGACTCCGGATGCCGGGCGTGCTCGGCGACGGCCAGGTTGGAACCGCCGAGGACACTGGTGCCCGGCCCGTCCGGCCCCGGCAGCGGCACGGCACCGATCTTGCCGGCGACCTCGGATCCGGGGGCGGAGGCGACGGCGTACGCGTAGGGCCAGTTGCGCAGGAAGAGCAGGTGCCCGTCCTGGAAGGCCTGCTTGGACTCCTCCTCCTTGTACGTCAGCGCCTCGCGCGGGATCCAGCCCTCGCGCACCCCGTCCGCCAGGAACCGGATGCCCTCGCGGGCCGCCGCCGAGTTCACGGTGACGCGCTCGCCCTCGTCGCCGAGGATGCTGCCGCCGGCCGAGTACACCGCCTCGGCCGCGTTCACGGTCAGGCCCTCGTAGGGCAGGAACTGGCCCGCGTAGCCGTCGAGCCCGTACTTCGGCGCGATGGTCCTCGCGTCCCGCTCCAGCTCCGCCCAGGTCCGCGGCGGCGCCACCCCCTCCTTCGCGAGGACGTCCTTGCGGTACAGCAGCAGCCCGGCGTTGGTGACGTACGGCACGGCGTACAGCCGCCCGTCGTAGGTGGCCGTGCCGACGACCGGCGGCAGGAAGGACTCCAGCGGGAAGCGGTCGCGCGCGAGCGGGCGGATCCAGCCGGCCGCGGCGAACTCCGAGGTCCAGTCGACGTCGATGTTGAGGACGTCGAACCGGCCGCGGTCGGTGCCGCGCAGGTCGGTGACCATCTGCGCATGGGTCTCGTCGGCGGAGTCCGGCAGTTCGACGAGGGTGACCCGCTCGTCGGGATGGGCGCGGTTCCAGCCCTCCAGGAGGGGGCCGAGATATCCGGTGAGATCGCCCGCGGTGGCCAGCGTCAGCGGGCCCCGGCCGGCGTCGTCGGCCTCCCCGGCCGGTACGCCGGAGGCCACATGACCGGTCAGGACGACCAGCAGAACGAGGAGGCCCCTACCGGCGGCGCGTATCCACCGCATAGGTTCCTCCTTAGCACACTGCGCCGGGCACCCTTGTCCGGGAGACAGAGCAATGTATACCTGTTAGGTATGGGCGATACTAGGGCCTGGAGCAGACAGCACCATACGAGGCCGGAGGAGGACAGCACGAGTGCGCCAGTCCCTTCTGGCACTGCTCGCCCGTGGCCCCGCCCATGGTTACGAGCTGAAGCAGGACCTTGAGCAACTGCTGGGCTCCGCGTACCCTCAGCCCAATATCGGCCAGATCTATGTGACCCTCGGCCGCCTGGAGAAATCGGGGCTCATCGAGGGCGAGGAGATCGAGCAGTCCGGCCGCCCCAACAAGAAGATCTACCACCTCACCGACGCCGGGCGGGACGAACTGCGCGCCTGGTTCGACGAGACGGCGGACGAGCCGCGGGTACGGGACGAGTTCTTCATGAAGCTGGCCCTCGCCCCCCGCACGGGCCTCGCCGACCAGATCGCCCTGATCAACCACCAGCGGCGCCAGTACCTCAACACCATGCGTGATCTGTCGAAACTGGCCGCGGCCGAGAACCGGGACAACCGAATCGCCCATCTGCTGATCGAGGGCGCGATGCTGCACCTGCAGGCCGACCTCGACTGGCTGGAGCGGTGCCAGGAGGAACTGGAGGAGCTGGAGTGAGCGACAGCGCCCCTCCCGCGCTCAGGGCGGAGGGCCTGGTCAAGACGCACCACGGCGAGGGCGCGCCCGCGCACGCCGTGCGGGGCGTCGACCTGTGCGTGCGGCGCGGCGAGTTCGTCGCCGTGACCGGTCCGTCCGGCGCCGGCAAGTCCACGCTGCTGCACCTGCTCGGCGGGCTGCAGCCGCCGGACGCGGGCCGGATCACGCTGGACGGCGAGTGCGCGGACTCCTGGTCGGAGGCGCGCTGGGCCGTGGAACGCCGCAAGCGCATCGGGATCGTCTTCCAGTTCTTCAACCTGGTCTCCAACCTGTCCGTCGCCGACAACGTGGAGCTGCCCGCACTGCTGGCCGGCGTCTCCCCCAGGAAGGCCCGCGCCGAGCGGGAGGAACTGCTGGCGGAGCTGGGGCTGACGGGCAAGGGGCGCAGCATGCCGGGCGAGCTGTCCGGCGGTGAACAGCAGCGGGTCGCGCTCGCCCGCGCGCTGGTCAACCACCCCTCGCTGCTGCTGGCCGACGAGCCCGCCGGCAGCCTGGACAGCAAGGGCACCCGCGAGGTGATGCGGCTGCTGTCCCGCTTCCACGGACGCGGTCAGACGATCCTGCTGGTCACCCATGACGCCCGGCTGGCGAGCGCCGCGGACCGGGTGATCAGCTTCTTCGACGGGCGAATAGCGGACGACGCCGCCCTGGACGGCAGACCGACCCGCGGCACGGGGCTCTCCGGTGTGCTGGAGCTGAGGGACTGACCGATGCGGGCGACGCTGCGCTGGGCGCACTCCGATCTACGAACGCACCGTGGCGAGGCGCTGTTCATCGTGCTCGCCACCGCGGGCATCGTCGCCTCGCTGCTGCTGGCGACCGCGCTCTTCGGCTACGCGACCAACCCCTGGCAGCGGGTCTTCACCCAGGCCCGCGGCGCCCATGTGTGGCTGCACACCAGCGCGTCCGCGGACACCGGCAGGCTGACCGGCCTGGCCGGCGTGGACTCCGTCGCCGGTCCCTTTCCCACCGAGTCCGTCACCGTCGCCTCCCGGGGCGCCCGCGCCGCGGTCGAGCTGCGCGCCACGGACCGGCAGCCCTCCGTCGCGCGGCCGCTGCTGGTCTCCGGCCGCTGGCCGGACGCCGCCGACCCCGACGCGGTGGTGCTGGAGCGCCGCCTGGCCCAGGCGCTGCTGGCCGAGCCCGGCGACACCCTGAACCTTCCCGGCACGGCCCGGGCACTGACCGTGGTGGGCGTCGCCGACTCCGCCGAACCCCGCTACCGCCCGGGCGAGCGTCCGGGGCTGGCCTGGGCGTCACCGGCGGCCGTGCGCGCCCCGGGAGGGCAGGTCATCGGGCTGCGGCTGACCGATCCCCGGGACACCGATTACGCGGTGCAGCGCGCGGTCACCGTACTCGGCGCGGGCACCGTCGGCGAAGTCTCCACCTGGCGGCAGGCGCGGGCCGAGGCGCAGGGCGACAACCGGCTGCTGGGCCAGGTCCTCGGGCTGTTCGGGCTGGGGGCGCTGCTCGCCGCCGGTCTCGCCGTGCACGCGGCGATCGGCACCCGGATCCGCGGACACCTGCGGGACATCTCGGTGCTGAAGGCGATCGGGTTCACCCCCGGTCAGGTGGTACGGATCTTCCTGCTCCAGCACGTGGCGTACGCGCTGCTCGGCGCCCTGGCCGCGGCCGCCCTCCTGCGCGGTCTGGGCGCCCGGCTGCCGGGACGGCTGGGCGAGGCCGTCGGGGTGTGGCAGGGGCTGCCAGGGCACACCGCGGCGCTGGTCGCGGTGCCCGTCGCCGCCGTGCTGTTCATCGGCGCGGTGACCGGGCTCGCGGCCTGGCGGGCGGGGCGGGTGCCGTCGGTGCCGGTGCCCCGGCCGGCCGCGCCGGCCGGCGGGCGTCTGTCGGGCGCGGCGCGCCGGGCCCTCGGGCTGGGGCTGCCGCCCGCGCTGGTCCTGGGCTGGCACAAGGCGTTCCCTCGGCGCTCGCGCGGCGCCGTCGCGATCGGGCGACTGGCGCTGCCGCTGCTGTTGATCGTGGTGGCGATGAGCGCGTGGACCACCCTGGACCGCTTCCACAGCAGCCCCGAGCGGGTGGGGATGCCCGCGGCGCTCACCGCACGCGCCGACGGGACACTGGACGCCCGGGAGACCCGGGCCCTGCTGGAGGGCTCCCCGCAGGTCGCCACCGTGTACCCCGGTGTGGAGGTGGCGGCGCTGGTCCCGGGGCAGACCGCGACGATAGCCCTGCGCGGCCTCGGCACGACCGACGAGCCCTACCCGCACACCGTCGCCGAGGGCCGGGCGCCGAGCGGGCCGGACGAGGCGGTGGCCGGACGGGGTCTGCTGGACCTGCTGGACGTGCGCGTCGGCGACTGGGTGCGGATGACGGTCGGCGACCAGCCGCAGATCCTGCACATCGTGGGCCGCAGCATCGAACCGGAGAACGCCGGCCGGGTCATCTCCACGTCGCTGGACACCCTGCGCGAGAACGACCCCGGTCTGGGGCCGACCCTGTACCAGCTGCGGCTGCGGCCGGGCGCGGCCCCGGACAGCGTCGCCGCCGAGCTGACGGAGTCGGCAAGGGGCCACCTGGACGTCCACCCCGTGGCCAACCCCGCGGACGGTCTCTCACCGCTGCGGGCGGTCGCCGCCGGTCTGATCGCGGTGCTCGCCCTGATCGGGCTGATCGAGCTGCTCACCGCGATCGGCGGGACGGTCCGCGAGGGCGAGCGGGACCTGCCGGCCCTCAAGGCCATCGGCCTCTCGCCCCGGCAGATCACCGCGGTCACCGTCACCGCGACCGGCTGCACCACCCTGGCCGCGACCCTGCTGGCCACGGCTCTGGGGCTGCCCCTGGCCCACTGGCTGATCGACGCCCAGGGCACCTCCAGCGGCATCGGGGCGGGCATCGCCCGCAGCCCGTCCTGGCCGGTGGTGCTGCTCATGGGCACGGCCACGGTGCTCGGCGCGGTCGCCCTGAGCGCCCTCCCGGCCCACCGGGCGACCCGCCGACGGCTGGCGGACACGCTGAGCGCGATCGCCTGAGGGCGGATCTGACCCGCGGGGAGGGCGCCTGCGGCACCTGGGGCGTCTGCTACCTGCCGCGC
>NZ_JBYIQX010000051.1:0-46413 GCF_057707805.1 Streptomyces sp. bgisy159
GGCAGCCGTCACCCTCGCCTCGCTCCTGATGTGGGCGTGACATTTGAAGACAACTCCTAGACGCCGCCGAGGCTCCGCAGCCGACGGGAGCGGGTGGCGTCTGTGACAGGCCTGTGACCGGAACTGTGGCTTCCGTCACGGCTGTCCGGCCGGACCCCTGATGGGCTGGCCGGATGCGCAGAGCCACCCCCCTCGTCCCCGTCGTCGCCGCCCTGCTCGTGCTGACGGCCTGCGGTTCCGAACAGTCCGGCACCCGGCAGGGTGGCGCGGGCGAGGCCGCGGGTCCGGCCTCCGGCGCCCCGGTGACCGACCCGCCCGTGGACGGGGTCCGGATCACCTCCGTGACCATCCCGTCCCCCAGCCCCTCCCCGAAGCGCTCGTACAGCGTGCAGGCCGAGCGACTGCCCGGCGACTCCGGCATCTCCGCCGCCTACGAGGTCACCAACGACGGCACCGAGGCACTGACGTACGAGATCCTGTTCCACTTCACCACCGACTCCGGCGCGTCCATGGCCAACCGCGAGGTGACCGTGCGCGACGTCCGGCCCGGCGCCACGGCGCGCGGCACCGTGGAGCTGGGTGTCCTTCAGCGGGGCGCGTCCGCGGTGACCCGGGTGAAGGTCGGCCGGGTCACCAAGGTCCCCGCCGCCGAGGCCCCGCCCGCACCCGGCGACTGCCCCGAGGGCGGCGTCCGGGTCACCGTCGACGACGGCGACGCGGCGATGGGCCTGCGCGTGGTCGGCCTGCACCTGGAGAACTGCGGCACCTCCCCCTACAGCCTGGACGGCTACCCGGAGCTGACCCTCCTCGACGACGGTCTGAAGCCGGTCGACGGCGTCACCGTGGTGCACGGCAGCGGCGGCATCAGCACCGGCACCCGCTTCGACGAACCGCCCCGGCCGCTGACCCTGAAGCCGGGCGAGAAGGCCGTCTCCGGACTGATGTGGCGCAACACGACCCAGTTCGGCGAGCCCGTGAACGTGCCGTACGTCCGGGTCCGCGCCAAGGCCGGTGCCGCCCCCGTGACCGTGACCCCGCACCTCGACCTCGGCACCACCGGCAAGCTGGCCGTACGCGCCTGGGCCCCCGCCCCCGAGGAGACGGACCGGAAAATGCCGCGTACCTGACCGGCGACCTTCCGTAGGCTGGGCCCTCGGCGCGGACAACCAGCGCGTTCCCTGCTCACACGCCATACGAGGCAATCACCGTGTTCCTGACGATCAGCACCACCGGCACCCCGGAGCGACCCGCGACCGACCTCGGGTTCCTGCTGCACAAGCATCCCGACAAGGCGCAGGCGTTCTCCACCTCCTACGGCAGGGCGCACGTCCTGTACCCGGAGGCGGGCGAGCTGCGGTGCACGGCGGCTCTGCTGCTGGAGGTGGACGCGGTGACACTGGTCCGGCGGGGCAAGGGCAAGGGCCGCGGTGGAGCGCCCGACGCGGCGCTCGCGCAGTACGTCAACGACCGCCCGTACGCCGCCTCCTCCCTGCTCGCGGTGGCGCTGAGCAGCGTCTTCTCCAGCGCCATGCGGGGCGTGTGCACGGCCCGCCCCGAACGCGCCGCCGAGCCGCTGCCGCTGCGCGTGGAGGTCCCCGCGCTGCCCGCCCGGGGCGGACCCGAACTCGTACGCCGCCTCTTCGAGCCGCTCGGCTGGCAGGCCGGCGTCGAACCGGTCGCCCTGGACGCCGAGTTCCCGGAGTGGGGCGACTCGCGCTACGTCCGGCTGGTGCTGGAGTCCGAGACGCTGACCCTGGCCGAGGCGCTGCGCCACCTCTACGTCCTGCTGCCGGTCCTCGACGACGCCAAGCACTACTGGGTCGCCGCCGACGAGGTCGACAAGCTGCTGCGGGCCGGCGAGGGCTGGCTGCCCGGCCACCCCGAGCAGAAGCTCATCACCAGCCGCTACCTGTCGCGCCGCTGGTCGCTGACCCGGCAGGCGATGGAGCGCCTGGAGCTGGTGCGGTTGGCCGAGAGCGACGACAGCGAGGTCGAGGAGCTGGACAACGCGGTCGAGGCGGATGCCGAGACCGAGGAGAAGCCGACCCCGCTCGCCGTCCACCGCCGGCAGGCGATCCTCACCGAACTGCACGCCGCCGGCGCCGCCCGGGTCCTCGACCTGGGCTGCGGTCAGGGGCAGTTGGTGCAGGAACTGCTCAAGGACACCCGGTTCACGGAGATCGTGGGCCTGGACGTCTCCGTGCGCGCCCTCACCATCGCGTCCCGCCGGCTGAAGCTGGACCGGCTCGGCGAGCGGCAGGCGTCGCGGGTGAAGCTCTGGCAGGGCTCGCTGGCGTACACCGACCGCCGGCTCAAGGGCTACGACGCGGCCGTGCTCAGCGAGGTGATCGAGCACCTCGACCTGCCCCGGCTGCCGGCCCTGGAGTACGCGGTGTTCGGGTCCGCCCGGCCCCGCACGGTCCTCGTGACCACCCCGAACGTGGAGTACAACGTCCGCTGGGAGTCGCTGCCGGCCGGACACGTCCGGCACGGCGACCACCGCTTCGAGTGGACCCGCGAGGAGTTCCGCACCTGGGCGGCGGCCGTGGCCGAACGGCACGGCTACCAGGTCGGGTTCCGGCCGGTCGGGCCGGACGACCCCGAGGTGGGACCGCCCACCCAGATGGCCGTGTTCAGCAGGACCGTGACCGAGAAGGAGGCGAAGGCGGCATGACCGGAACGACCACCACCCAGGGGCGGGTGCTGCCCGTCACCGACCTCTCGCTCGTCGTCCTCGTCGGCGCGTCCGGCTCGGGCAAGTCCACGTTCGCCCGACGGCACTTCAAGCCGACCGAGGTGATCTCCTCCGACTTCTGCCGGGGCCTGGTCTCCGACGACGAGAACGACCAGAGCGCCACCGGGGACGCCTTCGACGTCCTGCACTACATCGCGGGCAAGCGGCTCGCGGCCGGCCGCCGCACCGTCGTCGACGCGACCAGCGTGCAGAAGGAGGCCCGGCGGCAGCTGGTCGACCTGGCGCGCCGGCACGACGTGCTGCCCATCGCCATCGTGCTGGACGTGCCGGAGGAGGTGTGCGCCGAGCGCAACGCGGCGCGCACCGACCGCGCCGACATGCCCCGCCGGGTCATCCGCCGCCATACCCGCGACCTGCGCTCCTCCCTGCGTCACCTGGAGCGCGAGGGCTTCCGCAAGGTGCACGTCCTGCGCGGCGTGGACGAGATCGAGCACGCCACCGTCCGCACCGAGAAGCGCTTCAACGACCTGACCCACCTCGCCGGCCCCTTCGACATCATCGGCGACGTCCACGGCTGCGCCTTTGAACTGGAGTCCCTGCTCGGCAAGCTCGGCTACGTCGACGGGGTGCACCCCGAGGGCCGTACGGCCGTCTTCGTCGGCGACCTGGTCGACCGAGGGCCGGACAGCCCGGGCGTGCTGCGCCGCGTGATGGGCATGGTCGAGTCGGGCCACGCGCTGTGCGTGCCCGGCAACCACGAGAACAAGTACGGGCGGTACCTGCACGGCCGCAACGTGCGGCACACCCACGGCCTCGCCGAGACCATCGCGCAGATGGAGGGCGAGAGCGAGGAGTTCCGGCAGCAGGTCAGGGCGTTCCTGGACGGGTTGGTCAGCCACTACGTCCTCGACGGCGGCCGGCTGGTGGTCTGCCACGCCGGCCTGCCGGAGAAGTACCACGGCCGCACCTCCGGCCGGGTCCGCTCGCACGCGCTGTACGGCGAGACCACCGGCGAGACCGACGAGTTCGGGCTGCCGGTGCGCTACCCGTGGGCGGAGGACTACCGGGGGCGGGCGGCCGTGGTCTACGGGCACACCCCGGTGCCGGAGGCCACCTGGCTGAACAACACCATCTGCCTGGACACCGGGGCCGTCTTCGGCGGCAGGCTCACCGCGCTGCGCTGGCCGGAGCGGGAACTGGTCGACGTGCCGGCGGAGCGGACGTGGTACGAGCCGACCAGGCCGCTGGCCACCGAGGCGCCCGGCGGGCACGAGGGCCGGCCGCTGGACCTGGCGGACGTGCACGGCAAGCGGATCATCGAGACCCGGTACCAGCCCAGGATCACGATCCGCGAGGAGAACGCGGCGGCGGCCCTGGAGGTCGTCAGCCGGTTCGCGGTCGACCCGCGCCTGCTGCCGTACCTCCCGCCGACCATGGCCCCGACCGCCACGTCCCGGGTGGACGGCTACCTGGAGCACCCGGTGGAGGCGTTCGCGCAGTACGCGGCGGACGGCGTGGAGCGTGTCGTGTGCGAGGAGAAGCACATGGGGTCCCGGGCGGTGGCCCTGGTCTGCCGGGACGCGGACGCGGCGCGCAAGAGGTTCGGCGTCGACGGCCCGACCGGGTCCCTGTACACCCGTACCGGCCGGCCCTTCTTCGACGACCGGGCGATGACGGAGGCGGTCCTCGGGCGCCTGCGCACGGCCGTCGACGAGGCAGGGCTGTGGACGGAACTCGCCGCGTCCGGCAGCGCCTCCGGCACGGTGGACTGGCTGCTGCTGGACGCCGAGCTGATGCCGTGGTCGCTGAAGGCGTCCGGACTGCTGCGCTCGCAGTACGCGGCGGTCGGCGCGGCCTCCGGTGCGGTGTTCCCGGGCGTGCTCGCCGCGCTGGAGGGCGCGGCGGCGCGCGGCGTGGACGTGGCGGAGCTGCTGGGCCGCCAGCGCGAGCGGGCCTCGGACGCGGCCGCCTTCACGGCGGCGTACCGGCGCTACTGCTGGCCGACTGACGGCCTGGACGGCGTGCGGCTGGCCCCGTTCCAGATCCTCGCCGTCCAGGGCCGCAGCCTCGCGGCCCTGCCGCACGACGCACAACTGGCGTTGCTGGACCGGCTGGTGGAGCACGACCCCACCGGCCTGCTGCAGACCACCCGACGGCTCCACGTCGACACCGGCGACCCGGAGTCGGTGCGGGCGGGCGTCGACTGGTGGCTGGAGATGACCGGCCGGGGCGGCGAGGGCATGGTGGTCAAGCCGGTCGGCGCGCTGGTCCGCGACGGCGAGGGCCGACTGGTCCAGCCCGGTATCAAGTGCCGGGGCCGCGAGTACCTGCGGATCATCTACGGCCCGGAGTACACCCGCCCCGACCACCTGGCCCGGTTGCGGAACCGCTTCCTCAACCACAAGCGGTCCCTCGCGCTCCGCGAGTACGCCCTCGGCCTGGAGGCCCTGGACCGGCTGGCCGAGGGGGAGCCGCTGTGGCGGGTGCACGAGGCGGTGTTCGGGGTGCTGGCCCTGGAGTCGGAGCCGGTGGACCCACGGCTGTGACACCGGCTGTGACACCGGCGGTGAAAGCGGCCGTGGCACCGGCCGTGCGACGAGAACGGACGGAAACGGGGTGAACACGCGTCCGCCCGGTCAGGATGGAGACATGGCATTCCATGTCGACTCCGAGGCCGGGCGGCTGCGCCGCGTCATCCTGCACCGGCCGGATCTGGAGCTCAAAAGGCTCACCCCCAGCAACAAGGACGCCCTGCTCTTCGACGACGTGCTGTGGGTGCGCCGGGCGCGCGCCGAGCACGACGGGTTCGCGGACGTGCTGCGCGACCGGGGCGTCGAGGTGCACCTCTTCGGCGACCTGCTCACCGAGGCCCTGGAGATCCCGGCGGCCCGAGCGCTCGTCCTGGATCGGGTCTTCGACGAGAAGGCGTACGGCGTCCTCGCCACCGATCACCTCAGGGCCGCCTTCGAGACCCTGCCCGCGCCCAAGCTGGCCGAGGCCCTCGTCGGCGGCATGACCAAGCGGGAGTTCCTGGAGGCGTACCCCGAGCCGGTCTCGGTGCGCTTCCACGTCATGGAGCTGGACGACTTCCTGCTCGACCCGCTGCCCAACCACCTGTTCACCCGGGACACCTCCGCCTGGATCTACGACGGTGTGTCGATCAACGCGATGCGCTGGCCGGCCAGGCAGCGCGAGACCGTCCACTTCGAGGCGATCTACCGGCACCACCCGCTCTTCCGGGACGAGGCGTTCCACCTGTGGTCCGAGGGGCAGGCCGACTACCCGTCGACCATCGAGGGCGGGGACGTCCTGGTGATCGGCAACGGTGCCGTCCTGATCGGCATGAGCGAGCGCACGACGCCGCAGGCGGTCGAGATGCTCGCCCACAAGCTGTTCGCGGCCGGCTCGGCGCGGACCATCGTGGCCCTGGACATGCCGAAGCGGCGGGCCCTCATGCATCTCGACACCGTGATGACGATGGTCGACGGGGACACCTTCACCCAGTACGCGGGACTCGGCATGCTGCGCTCGTACACCGTCGAGCCGGGGGCCGGCGACAAGGAGCTCAAGGTCACCGACCATCCGCCGGAGCACATGCACCGCGCCGTCGCCGCCGCCCTCGGCCTGAGCGAGATCCGGGTGCTCACCGCCACGCAGGACGTGCACGCCGCCGAGCGCGAGCAGTGGGACGACGGCTGCAACGTGCTGTGCGTCGAGCCGGGCGTGGTGGTCGCCTACGAGCGCAACTCCACCACCAACACCCATCTGCGCAAGCAGGGCATCGAGGTGATCGAGATCCCGGGCAGCGAGCTGGGGCGGGGCCGGGGCGGCCCGCGGTGCATGAGCTGTCCCGTGGAGCGAGACGCCGTATAGAAATTCTGCCTTTCGTATAGACTTCCACGGTCCCTGTCCCTGGTACCACCGCACCACTGGAGCGTCCCCATGGCGACTGCCCCGACCGCCCTCGCCGGCCGCCACTTCCTCAAGGAGCTCGACCTCACCGCGCAGGAGTTCCGCGGCCTGGTGGAGCTGGCCGCCGAGCTGAAGGCGGCCAAACGGGCCGGGACCGAGGAGCGCCGCCTGACCGGGAAGAACATCGCGCTGATCTTCGAGAAGACCTCGACGCGCACCCGCTGCGCGTTCGAGGTCGCGGCCGCCGACCAGGGCGCCTGCACCACGTACCTCGACCCGGCGGGCTCCCAGATCGGCCACAAGGAGTCCGTGAAGGACACCGCGCGCGTCCTGGGCCGGATGTTCGACGGGATCGAGTACCGCGGCGACAGCCAGCGGAAGGTCGAGGAACTGGCCGCGCACGCCGGCGTTCCCGTCTACAACGGTCTCACCGACGACTGGCACCCCACCCAGATGCTCGCCGACGTGCTCACGATGACCGAGCACTGCGCCCGGCCCCTGCCGGAGATCTCCTACGCCTACCTCGGCGACGCCCGCTTCAACATGGGCAACTCCTACCTGGTCACCGGCGCCCTGCTGGGCATGGACGTGCGGATCGTCGCCCCGAAGTCCTACTGGCCCGCGCAGGAGGTCGTCGACCGCGCCCGGGAGCTGGCCGCGGACAGCGGGGCCAGGATCACCCTCACCGAGTCCGTCGAGGAGGGTGCCGCGGGCGCCGACTTCGTCGCCACCGACGTCTGGGTCTCCATGGGGGAGCCGAAGCAGGTCTGGGACGAGCGGATCGCGGCCCTCGGCCCGTACGCCGTGACCATGGACGTCCTGCGCGCCACCGGCAACCCGGACGTGAAGTTCCTGCACTGCCTGCCGGCCTTCCACGACCTCGGCACACAGGTCGGCCGCGAGATCCACGAGAGCCACGGCCTGGACTCGCTGGAGGTGACCGACGAGGTGTTCGAGTCGGCGCACTCCGTCGTCTTCGACGAGGCCGAGAACCGCATGCACACCATCAAGGCCGTCCTGGTCGCCACTCTCGCCTGACGGCGGCCCGTACGGGGTGTACGGGTGCCGTCGGCGTCACAGCGGGCGCCGGCCGCGCTGCGGGGGTACCGCCGCGAGCCGGAACCACACCGCCTTGCCGTTCTCGGTGGGGCGGTGCCCGCACGACGAGCTGAGCGCGCGGATCAGCAGCAGACCCCGCCCGTGTTCCTGCCAGGGGTCGACCTCGCCGCCCGCCCCCCGGGTCAGATCGCCGGGCGGCGCCGGGTCCGGGTCGTGCACCTCCACCCGGCAGCCGCCCGGCAGCAGCTCCACCACCAGCTCTATCGGACCGCGGCCCGCCGTGTGCTCCACCGCGTTCGCCACCAGCTCGGCGGTGAGCAGCTCCGCGGTGTCGCTGTCCGCGCCGTGCTCCAGCTCCGCCAGTGCCGTGCGGACCAGGGCGCGCGCCACCGGCACCGCCGCGGTGGTGTGCGGCAGCGCGATGTGCCAGGAGGCTGAGGCGGGAGGGCGTTCGGGCAAGGCGAGTCCGTTCATGGCGCAGGTCCCCGCGATGGACGTCGTCATATCGGGTCGTCCTGCTTTCAACGTGAGATGGTACGGCGGCCTCCGGCGGAGGCGCACGGCGGGCGCCGCGCGGGACCTCTCGTCCCGCTACCGGCGCCTTACCCCGGTCAACGGCCCGGCCCTCCGGTCCGGTCCCGCTGTTGCCGCCTTGTGGACGACCGGTGACACGGCCCGGGACATGTCCGCGGCACCCTTGCGCCACCCGGCTTATATCGCCCTCATGACGACAGTCACATTGCGGTGATAACTTCGGGGGGTGAGTCCCTTCACCGGATCAGCCGCCCGCACCGACGACTGGGAACACCTGCGCGTCGAGCGCGCCGACGGCGTCGCCACCGTCACCCTCGCCCGCCCCGATCGGCTCAACGCCCTCACCTTCGGCGCCTACGCCGACCTGCGCGACCTGCTCGCCGAACTGTCCCGCGAGCGCTCCGTGAGCGCCCTCGTCCTGGCCGGCGAGGGACGCGGCTTCTGCTCCGGCGGCGACGTCGACGAGATCATCGGTGCCACCCTGTCCATGGACACCGCCCGGCTCCTCGACTTCAACCGGATGACCGGCCAGGTGGTACGGGCGATCCGCGAGTGCCCATTCCCCGTGATCGCCGCCGTGCACGGAGTCGCGGCGGGCGCGGGCGCCGTCCTCGCCCTGGCCGCCGACTTCCGCGTGGCCGACCCCACCGCCCGGTTCGCCTTCCTCTTCACGAAGGTCGGCCTCTCCGGCGGCGACATGGGCGCCGCCTACCTGCTCCCGAGGGTCGTCGGCCTCGGCCACGCCACCCGCCTGCTGATGCTCGGCGACCCGGTCCCCGCCCCCGAGGCCGAGCGCATCGGCCTGATCAGCGAACTCGTCCCCGAGGGCGACACCGACCGCGCCGCCCTGACCCTGGCCCGGCGTCTGGCCGAGGGCCCCGCTCTGGCGTACGCCCAGACCAAGGCCCTCCTGACCGCGGAACTGGACATGCCGCTGGGAGCGGCGGTGGAGATGGACGCGGCGACGCAGGCGCTGCTGATGAACGGCGAGGACTACGCCGAGTTCCACCGGGCGTTCACGGAGAAGCGGCCCCCCAAGTGGAAGGGGCGGTGACCGTGCCCACGGACGAGGCGCGGGACGCCGCGCCGCACCCGCACCCGCAACCGCACCCGCGACGCATCGCGGTCATCGGCGGCGGCCCGGGCGGCCTCTACGCCGCGGCCCTGCTCAAACGCCTCGACCCGGCCCGGGAGATCACCGTCTGGGAACGCAACGCCCCCGACGACACCTTCGGCTTCGGGGTGGTCCTCTCCGACGAGACGCTCGGCGGCATCGAACACGCCGACCCCCAGGTCTACGCGGAACTGCAGAGGCGTTTCACCCGCTGGGACGAGATAGACATCGTCCGCGGAGACACCCGCCACACCTCGGGAGGACACGGCTTCGCCGCCCTGGGCAGGAAACACCTCCTGCAGATCCTGCACGAGCGCTGCCGCGCCCTCGGCGTGGAGCTCCGCTTCCGCACCGAGGCCCCCCACCCGTCCCGGCTCGCCGAGGAGTACGACCTGGTCGTCGCCGCCGACGGCGTGCACAGCTCCACCCGGGAGACCTACGCCGACGCGTTCCGCCCCAGCGTCACGACGCACCGCTGCCGCTACATCTGGCTCGCCGCCGACTTCGCCCTCGGCGCCTTCCGCTTCGAGATCGCGCGGACCGAGCACGGCGTCATGCAGCTGCACGGCTACCCGTTCTCCGCCGACGCCTCCACCGTGATCGTCGAGATGCGCGAGGAGGTGTGGCGCGCGGCCGGCTTCGACGCGATGGACGAGCACGAGTCCGTCGAGCGGTGCGCGAAGATCTTCTCCGACGCGCTCGGCGGCCGGCCCCTGCGGTCCAACAAGTCGGCCTGGACGACGTTCCGCACGGTCGTCAACGAGCGCTGGTCGCACGGCAACGTGGTCCTCCTCGGCGACGCCGCCCACACCGCCCACTTCTCCATCGGCTCCGGCACCAAGCTCGCCGTCGAGGACGCCCTCGCCCTCGCCGCCTGCCTGACCGAACAGCCCACCCTGGAAAGGGCGTTGGTTGCCTACGAGGAGGAGCGCAAGCCGGTCGTCGCCTCGACCCAGCGAGCCGCGCGGGCCAGCCTGGAGTGGTTCGAGCACCTGGCCTCCTACCTCGGCCAGCCCGCCCGGCAGTTCGCCTTCAACCTGCTCACCCGCAGCCGCCGGGTCACCCACGACAACCTGCGGCTGCGCGACGCGCGCTTCACCTCGGCCGTGGAGCGGGAGTTCGGCTGCCCGCCCGGCACACCCCCGATGTTCACCCCGTTCCGGCTGCGCGGACTCACCCTGCGCAACCGCGTCGTCGTCTCCCCGATGGACATGTACTCCGCGGTCGACGGCGTCCCCGGCGACTTCCACCTGGTGCACCTGGGGGCCCGAGCGCTGGGCGGGGCCGGGCTGGTGATGACCGAGATGGTCTGCGTCAGCGCGGAGGGCCGGATCACCCCCGGCTGCGCCGGCCTGTACACCGGCCGCCAGGCCGAGGCGTGGCGGCGGATCGCCGACTTCGTGCACGCCCGGGCGCCCGGTACCGCCCTCGGCGTGCAGCTCGGGCACAGCGGCCGCAAGGGTTCCACGCGGGTGATGTGGGAGGGCATGGACGAGCCGCTGCCCGACGGCAACTGGCCGCTGGTCGCCGCCTCGCCGCTGCCCTACAAGCCGGGCGGCCAGGTCCCTCGCGAGCTGTCCCGGGCGCAGCTCACCGACATCCGCGAACAGTTCGCGACCGCCGCCGCGCGGGCCGCGCGCGCCGGGTTCGACCTGCTGGAACTGCACTGCGCCCACGGCTATCTGCTGTCCGGTTTCCTGTCCCCGCTGACCAACCGCCGCACCGACGCCTACGGCGGCTCGGCCGAACGGCGGCTGCGCTTCCCCCTGGAGGTCTTCGACGCGGTGCGGGCGGTGTGGCCGCCGGAACGGCCGATGACCGTACGGATCTCCGCCACCGACTGGGCCGAGGGCGGCACCACCGCCGAGGGCGCGGTGGAGATCGCGCGGGCCTTCGCGGCGCACGGGGCCGACGCCATCGACGTGTCCACGGGGCAGGTGGTGGCCGAGGAGCGGCCGGAGTTCGGGCGGTCGTACCAGACGCCGTTCGCGGACCGGATCCGGCACGAGGTGGGGGTGCCGGTGATCGCGGTCGGGGCGATCTCCTCCTGGGACGACGTCAACTCACTGATCCTGGCGGGCCGCACCGACCTGTGCGCGCTGGCCCGGCCCCATCTGTACGACCCGCACTGGACCCTGCACGCCGCGGCCGAGCAGGGCTACGAGGGGCCGGGGGCCGGCTGGCCGGCGCCCTACCGGGCGGGCAGCCGGCCGCCCCGGACGGGGCGCACGGACGCGCCGAAGCCCCGGCTCCGGCTGTGATCCGGGCACCGGCCCGTCACGCGTACCCCCACGCCTCGCACATCGGCAGCAGCCGT
The DNA here is from genome assembly GCF_057707805.1 of Streptomyces sp. bgisy159. Classification (NCBI taxonomy): domain Bacteria; kingdom Bacillati; phylum Actinomycetota; class Actinomycetes; order Kitasatosporales; family Streptomycetaceae; genus Streptomyces; species Streptomyces sp. bgisy159. Next base: position 11,632 of record NZ_JBYIQX010000051.1, read on the forward strand.
CCGTGGATCTCGTCCCGCTCCGGCAGGGCCCGCCCGGGCTGCACGGTGCCGGTGCGGATCGTGGGCCGCCAGTCGCCGAGCCCGCGCGGCACCTCCGTACCGCCGGCACGCCCGTAGTCGACCATGCCGGGTTCGTACTCCACGTCGAGGAACGCGCACAGCCGGTGCAGCTGCCGCTCCGGGTCCTCGGTGATGTCCTCGTAGCGCACGGTGCACCCGCCGGGGAGGGCCTTGCGGGCGTCGTCGACGGCCGCCACGTACCGCAGGGCGTCCGCGACCGCCTTCTCGTAGGGCCGTTTCTCCGGGTCGCTCTCGTGCCAGGAGCGGGCGACGGACTCCGGGTGGCGCAGCAGGAACACGAACCGGGCGTCCGGCCAGCAGTCCCGGACGCGGCGGATGTCGAAGACGTTGCCGGGCGTCTTCTCCACCAGGTGATCCTTGCCCGAGCGCACCAGTTCCCAGTGCATGAGCCGGTCCCACAGCAGGTGCTCCAGGTCGCCGCGCTCCAGCCCGAGGCGGGTCATGGAGTACTGGGAGACGGAGCTGCCGAAGCCGACCTCCAGGCGGGTGATGTGCAGTTCGTGGGGGGAGTGCAGCCGGGAGTGGGCGTTCAGCATCAGGCGCAGCAGCGTCGAGCCGGAGCGGATCGAGGAGACGATGAACGCGGGCCGGCGCAGCAGTCTGTCCGTCGCCGGCTCCTCGGCCGACGGGCGACGGTAGGCGGGGGCGGGCCGCTGCGGGGCGGCCGCGGGCCGCGGGGTGCCGGGCCGGGGCGCCCGGCGCACCTGGAGGCCGGTGGTGGCGGTCAGTGCCCGGTTCAGGCTGCGCTTCAGAGTCATGGACCGGAAGCTAGGCGGCGATGCTGGGAAGAGGCTCGGAACGACCTGAGCGTTCCCCCAGGGGCCTGGTGCGGCACTCCTCAGCCGGGAAGGGGGATCCCCGCGAACGCCGCACCCGCGTCGCGCAGCCGCTCGTGCAGGCCCCGGAAGACGGCCGCCGAACGGGCCCCCGGCCAGTCGGCGGGCAGCAGCCGGACGGGCAGCCCGGGGTCGGTGTAGGGCAGGTGGCGCCAGGAGTCCAGGGCGAGGAGGTAGTCCCGGTAGGCCTCCTGCGGCGGGGTGTCCGCGCGCCGCTCCCAGGCGTGCAGCACGGGCGCGTGCCGGTCGAGGAACGCCTCGTGCTCCTTGGCGATGGCCGCCAGGTCCCACCAGCGGGCCACCGCCTGCGCGGTCGGCGTGAACCCGAGGTGGTCTCCGCGGAAGAAGTCCACGTAGGGGGCGAGGCCGAGGCGCCGCAGCGTGTGCCGGGTCTCCTCGAACAGCCGGGCCGGCGCGATCCACACGCCGGGCGCCGCGGTGCCGAAGCCCAGGCCCGCCAGGCGGGAGCGCAGCACGTGCCGCTTCTGCCGCTCCGACTCCGGCACCGAGAACACCGCCAGGACCCAGCTCTCGTCCTCCGGCGGCGCGTCGGCGTAGATCCGCCGGTCGCCGTCGTCGAGCAGCTGCCGTGCTTCGGCAGACAGTTCGTAGCCCGCCGCGCCCCCGGCGGTGCGCGCCGGCAGCAGCAGGCCGCGCCGTTTGAGCCGGGACACCGAGGAACGCACGGAGGGCGCGTCGACGCCGACCGCGGCGAGCAGGCGGATCAGCTCGGCCACGGGCACGGGGCCCGGCGCGAACCGGCCGTAGGCGCCGTAGAGCGTGACGATCAGAGACCGGGGAGCATGCTGGTCTGACACGTTGATCATCTTAGGTCGTCGGCATCACTGCTGGTCACCCTCGGTGCGCAGACGGAACCGCTGAAGTTTGCCGGTCGCGGTGCGCGGCAGCGCGTCAAGGAACACGATCTCGCGTGGGCACTTGTACGGTGCCAGCTCCCGCTTGACGAAGGCGCGCAGCGCCGCCGCGTCCCGCCGGGCGCCCCCGCGCAGGACCACGAAACCGGCCACGACCTGCCCGCGCTCCTCGTCGGGCCGCCCCACCACGGCCGCCTCCACCACGTCCGGGTGGCGCAGCAGCGCCTCCTCCACCTCCGGCCCGGCGATGTTGTACCCGGCCGAGATGATCATGTCGTCGGCGCGCGCCACGTACCGGAAGTAGCCGTCGGCATCGCGGACGTAGGTGTCCCCGGTGACGTTCCAGCCGTCGCGCACGTAGTCGCGCTGGCGCGGGTCGTCGAGATAGCGGCAGCCCACCGGGCCGCGCACGGCGAGCAGCCCGGGTTCCCCGTCGGGCACGGGCACGCCGTTCGCGTCCTGCACACGCGCGTGCCAGCCCGGGACCGGCAGCCCGGTCGTACCCGGCCGGATGTCTTCGTCGGCGGCCGAGATGAAGATGTGCAGCAGCTCGGTGGCGCCGATGCCGTTGATGACGCGCACCCCGGTGCGCTCGTGCCAGGCCCGCCAGGTGGCCTCGGGCAGGTTCTCGCCGGCCGACACGCAGCGCCGCAGACAGGACACGTCGTGCCCGTCCAGCTCGGCCAGCATCGCCCGGTAGGCGGTCGGCGCGGTGAACAGCACCGACACCCGGTGCTCGGCGACCGCGGGCAACAGCTGCCGGGGGCCGGCCTGTTCGAGCAGCAGGGCGCTCGCACCGACCCGCAGCGGGAAGACGACCAGCCCGCCCAGCCCGAAGGTGAACCCGAGCGGGGGACTGCCGGCGAAGACGTCGTCGGCGCACGGCCGCAGCACGTGCCGGGCGAAGGTGTCCGCGACGGCGAGGACGTCCCGGTGGAAGTGCGCGCAGCCCTTCGGGCGGCCCGTGGTGCCGGAGGTGAAGGCGATCAGCGCCACGTCGTCGGAGGCGGTGTCCACGGCGCGGTACGGCGTGTCCGGCGCGGGCCGCCGCAGCAGGTCGTCGGGGCCGCCCCCGCCGTACGTCACGACGCGCAGGCCGGGCACGTCCGCCTTGACGAGGTCGTCGACGCAGCGCGCGTCGCACAGCGCGTGCTCCACCCGGGCGATCTCGCAGACCGTGCGCAGCTCGTGCGACCGCTGCTGGGCCAGGACGGTGACGGCGACCGCGCCCGCCTTGAGCACCGCGAGCCAGCAGGCGGCCAGCCAGGGCGCGGTCGGGCCGCGCAGCAGCACCCGCTGCCCGGGTACGACACCCAGCTCCCCGGTGAGCAGATGTGCCAGCCGGTCGACCCGGGCGCGCAGCTCGCCGTACGTCCACACGCTGTCCGGGGTGCGGAAGGCCGGCCGGCCGGGGTCGGTGCCGGCGAGCAGCTCGGCGGCGCAGTTGAGCCGTTCCGGGTAGTGCAGCTCGGGCAGGTCGAAGGTCAGGTCGGGCCACTGGCCGGGCGGCGGGAGGTGGTCGCGCGCGAAGGTGTCGACGTGGGCCGAGACGTTCATGGCGGATCGCCCCCTCAGGGCCTGGGTGGGCTCGCCCTCGGAGCGTATCGCCTTGGTGACGACAGTCAACAGCACGCGATATGGTCGGAGCGGTGTCCGGGAGCAGCGCCTCGGAGAGGGGACCGGCAATGCCCGCATTCTCGCTCGAACCGGCACAGACCGCATGGTGCGCCGAGCTGCGCGCCCTGGCCGCCGACCGGCTGCGCCCGCTCGCCGAGAAGGGCGACCCCGGCCACGTCAACCGCCCCCTGGTCGCCGAACTCGGCCGGCTGGGGCTGCTCGAACGCCTCTTCCGCGCCGGCGCCGTGGACCTCTGCCTGATGCGCGAGTCCCTGGCCCGCGCCTGCACCGAGGCGGAGACCGCCCTCGCCCTCCAGGGGCTCGGCGCCCACCCCGTGCACGCCCACGGCGGCGCCGCCCAGCGGGAGCGCTGGCTGCCCGCCGTGAGCCGGGGCGACGCCGTGGCCGCCTTCGCGCTGAGCGAGCCGGGCGCGGGCTCCGACGCCGCCGCGCTGTCCCTGGCCGCCGAACCGGACGGCACCTCCCGCTGGCGGCTGTCCGGCGAGAAGAGCTGGATCTCCAACGCCCCCGAGGCCGACCTGTACACCGTCTTCGCCCGCACCACGGCCGGCGCCGGCGCCCGCGGGGTCACCGCCTTCCTGGTCCCCGCCGACCGCCCCGGCCTCACCGGCAGCGGCCTGGACATGCTCTCCCCGCACCCGCTGGGCACCCTCCGCTTCGACGCCGTACCCGTCACCGCCGACGACGTCCTCGGCACGGTCGACGGCGGCTTCCGCGTCGCGATGGCCACCCTCGACCTGTTCCGGCCCAGCGTCGGCGCCTTCGCGGTCGGCATGGCCCAGGCCGCCCTCGACGCCACGCTGGACCACACCGCCCGGCGGGACGCCTTCGGCGGCAAGCTGCGCGACCTGCAGGCCGTCTCCCACCAGGTCGCCGAGATGGCCCTGCGCACCGAGGCCGCCCGGCTGATGGTGTACGCGGCGGCCACCGCCCACGACGCCGGCGCGCCCGACGTCTCCCGGCGCGCCGCGATGGCGAAGCTGCTCGCCACCGAGACCGCCCAGTACGTCGTCGACACGGCCGTCCAACTGCACGGCGCACGGGCGCTGCGCCGCGGTCACCTGCTCGAACACCTCTACCGCGAGGTGCGGGCGCCGCGCATCTACGAAGGGGCGAGCGAGGTGCAACGGTCCATCATCGCCCGGGAGTCGTACCGCGACCGGGAGGTGGCCGAATGAGCCTGCACCGCGTCGACCCGCCGGAGCTGTCCCCGCCGACCGGCTTCTCGCACGCCGTGGTCGCCACCGGCTCCCGGCTGGTCTTCCTGGCCGGCCAGACCGCGCTCGACGGCGAGGGAAAGGTCGTCGGGGCCACCCTGCCCGAGCAGTTCGAGCGGGCGCTCGGCAACCTGCTCACCGCGCTCGCCGCGGCCGGCGGCACCCCGGCCGACCTGGCCCGGGTCACCGTGTACGTCACCGACGTCGCGGCCTACCGGGAACACGCCCGCGAACTCGGCCGCGTCTGGCGCGAGTCGGCCGGCCGGGAGTACCCGGCCATGGCGGTCGTCGGGATCGTGCGGCTCTGGGACGAACAGGCGCTCGTCGAGCTGGACGGGTTCGCGGTGCTCCCCGACTGACCGCTCAGGCGGCCACGGGCACCCGGTGCGGCGCGACGACCTGGCCGTCCGGGAGCAGTTCGCCCGAGTCGTCGAAGACGATCGTGCCGTCGCACAGCAGGCTCCAGCCCTGCTCGGGGTGGGCGGCGACCACGTGCGGGGCGGTGAGGCCGGTCGGGGACTGGTGGGAACACATGGCGCACCTCCACGTCGAGGGACCGGCCGTGCGGGCCGGCCCGCCTGTGCACGACCATGCGCCCGCCGGGCTGCCGCCGCCAGGGGGAACCGGCCGGGTGTGACAACACCGGGACGAGCCGACGACCGGACCGCGACGACCGGACCGCGACGACCGGAGCGCGACGACCGGCGACCGCCCGTCGGCCTCCCGGCCGTGTCCGGTCCCCGCGTCGACGTGGCTCCCGGACTCGCCACCGAAGGAGTGACGGTCACGGACTCCGGCGCGACCGGCCGGTACCAGTGGAATCCCCCCACATCAGGAGGATTCCGTCATGCCTCTGCGCACCCCGCGCATCCTGCGCACCGCTCTCGGCACCGCCGCCGGCGCCGCCGTGCTGCTGCTCGCCGGCCCGGTCCACCCGGCCGCCGCCGACCCGTACGAGACCGTCTCCGTAGACCCGGTCGGCCGGATCGCCGCCGACGGCACCGTGACCCTGTCCGGCACCTACCGCTGCCTCGGCAACACCGGGCCGGTCTTCGTCAGTTCCTCCGTCGGGCGGGACGACTCCTCCGGGATGCGGCACGGCATCGGCGGCACCCGTGCGGTGTGCGACGGCGCCGAGCACGTCTGGCGCAACACCGGACGCCCCACCACGGACGCCCTGGAGCCGGGCGCCGCGCACGTCGAGGCCACCCTCATGGAACTCCGTCCCCAGGGCGGCCTGCCCCTGCCGCACTTCCACGCGGCCGAGCAGCGCGACATCACCCTGATGGAGGGCTGACCGCGGGAGCCGCCGCACCGGGCGGGCCCCGGCCGCCCGGCCGCGGCCCGCCCGGTCAGACGTCCTTGGCCGGCCAGTCCAGCAGCCGGGCGCCGATCACCGCCGTCTGCAGCATGTAACGGTGGGCCGGGTCGGCCGGGTTGGCGCCGGTGAGCTTGTGGATGCGTTCCAGCCGGTAGGTCAGGGCCCGCACGCTCAGCGACAGCCGACGGGCCGCCTCGGCGGCCACACAGCCCGAGTCGAAGTACGCGGTGAGCGTGTCCAGCAGCGGCTCGGCGCCGCCCCGGGCGGTCACCAGCGGCCCCAGGGTGTTCAGCACCAGGTCGGCCATCGCCTGGCGGTCACGGGTCAGCACCGGGTAGACCAGCAGGTCCGCCGCGTGCAGCACCGGGTCGTCCAGACCGAGCCGCTCCGCCATCTCCAGGGTGTTCAAAGCCTCCTCGTACGACTGGACGACCCCTCCGGCGCCGGGCTGCGGGCGGCCGACCGCGACCTGCCCGCCGTCGGTGGCGGCGTGCGCCTGCTTGGCGAAGTGGGTCAGCACCTCCTGCTGGTGGCCGGGCGCGATGCACAGCAGCCGGCCGTCCTTGGTGGTCAGCAGGATGCTGCGGTCCCCGAAACGCGAGATCAGCGCCCGCTCCACGCGCCGCGCCACCGGATCGCCCTCGTCGTACGCCGCCGGCCCCCGGGCCACCGCCACCGCGTGCGCGTGCGCCAGCCGCAGCCCGAACCGCTCGGCGCGCTCCGCCAGCCGGCCCAGGTCGCTGCGGCCGTAGAGCAGGTCGTCGATGAACTCCCGCCGCGCCGCCTCCTCCTGACGCACCGCCAGCCGTTGCGCGTGCTCGTAGCCCTCCGCGAACGCGTCCACCGCCTGCTGCACGGCCGCCAGCGCGCCGTCCGCCGAACCGGGTGCCTGCGGCCAGGCCGAGCGAGCCGCCGTCAGATGCGCGCTCACCAGGGTCCGCAGGCCGTAGCCGGCGTCCGCGGCCAGCTCACCCAGCGCCCGCCGGGAAGCCAGCTCCTCCCGGGTCAGCCGCCGCCCCGTCGCCGCCACCTCGGCCAGGATCCCGGCATAGCCGTCCAGATACTCCTCGGGAATGTCCCGGTCCGTCACATCGCCCCCTGCGTGCTCGTCGCGCCGGCGACGGCCCGTTGGCGGTCACCGGCACGCAGACCTTAATGAACACTGCCGGAAACCGGCAATGCGGGTCACGCCGCGAACGGGGCACCATGACGTCCGGGCCGCACGGCACAGGGCCGCGATGCCGGACACCGGCAGATGTCCGCGTCACAGCCAGGAGGGGAGCCGTGCACCCACCGAAGGGCGCCGCACCCGGGAAAGGAGGCCAGGACGTGCGCAACCCCACGACCACGGCCACCGGCCCGGCCGGCCTCTTCGTGCGCCGGCCGCGCCGCCGCGTCCCGCACGAACCCGGCCCCGCCCGGCGGACGCCGCCGCCCGGCCGAGCACCCTTCTGAGCCGCGCCGACCGACCGTACCGCACCGCTCGCCCGGCCCTCGGGCCGCCGCACACCACAGTCTTCCGGAGCCTCGCCCCTGCCCCCTGGGCGGCGCGGGACTCCGGCCTTCCCGCCCGCCAAGGACGTACCCATGAATCCCATCACCCTGGGCATCGCCGCCCTCGTCGGCGCCGTGCTCGTCGTCGCCGTCGTCGTGCTGCTCATGGCCCGGCTGTTCCGCAAGGTCGAGCAGGGCAAGGCGCTCATCGTCTCCAAGATGCGCAAGGTCGACGTGACCTTCACCGGACAGGTCGTCCTGCCCGTGCTGCACAAGGCCGAGGTCATGGACATCTCGGTGAAGACCATCGAGATCACCCGGGCCGGCCGGGAGGGCCTGATCTGCCGGGACAACATCCGCGCCGACATCCGCATCTCGTTCTTCGTCAAGGTCAACAAGACCGTCGAGGACGTCATCAAGGTCGCCCAGGCCGTCGGCACCGCCCGCGCCAGCGACCGCAACACCCTGCAGGAGCTGTTCCACGCGAAGTTCTCCGAGGCGCTGAAGACCGTCGGCAAGCAGATGGACTTCACCGACCTCTACACCAAGCGCGAGGAGCTGCGGTACCGGATCATCGAGGTCATCGGCGTCGACCTCAGCGGCTACCACCTGGAGGACGCGGCGATCGACTACCTGGAGCAGACCCCGGTCGGCCAGCTCGACCCGGCCAACGTCCTCGACGCCCAGGGCATCCGCAAGATCACCGAGCTGACCGCGGTGGAGCACGTGCGCACCAACGAGGCCCAGCGCACCGAGGAGAAGGAGATCACCCGGCAGAACGTCGACGCCCGCGAGGCCATCCTGGAACTGGAGCGCCGCCAGACCGACGCCGAGATCAAGCAGAAGCGCGAGATCGAGACCGTACGCGCCCGCGAGGAGGCCGAGACCGCGCGCGTCGTGGAGGAGGAGCGGCTGCGCGCGCAGAGCGCCTTCCTGAAGACCGAGGAACAGCTCGGCGTGCAGCGCGAGAACCAGGCCCGCGAGGTCGCCGTCGCCGCGAAGAACCGCGAACGGGTCATCGCCATCGAGAGCGAGCGCATCGAGAAGGACCGGCTCCTCGAAGTCATCGCCCGGGACCGGGAGACCGAGCTGACGAGGATCTCCGCGTCCAAGGAAGTCGAGGCCGAGAAGCGGGAGATCGCCGAGGTCGTCCGCGAGCGGGTCGCGGTGGACCGCACGGTCGCCGAGCAGGAGGAGTCCATCAAGAAGCTGCGCGCCGTCGAGGAGGCGGAGCGGCAGCGCCAGGCCGTGGTCATCGCCGCCGAGGCCGAGGCGCAGGAGCGGCTCGTCAAGGACATCAAGGCCGCCGAGGCCGCCGAGCAGGCAGCCGTGCACCGCGCCGCCGAGGAACTCACCCTCGCCGAGGCCCGGCTCAAGAGCGCCGACCTGGACGCCCGGGCCAAGCTGCGGCTCGCCGAGGGCGTCCAGGCGGAGGCCGCCGCCGAGGGCCTGGCCGCCGTCCAGGTCCGCGACAAGGAGGCCGAGGTCATCGAGAAGGCCGGCCGCGCGGAGGCCGAGGCCGCCGAGGCGCGGCTGCGCGCGGAGGCCGAGGGCGCCCGGGCCAAGGCGCTCGCCGAGGCGGAGGGCGCCAAGGCGCAGGCCGCCGCCCTGGCCGAGAAGCTGCGCGCCGAGGCCGACGGTGCCAAGGCACAGGCCGCCGCCCTGGCCGAGAAGCTGCGTGCCGAGGCCGACGGCGCCCGCGCGCTGGCGCTCGCGGAGGCCGAGGGCGCCCGGGCACAGGCCGACGCGGACGCCGCCGCGATCGGCGAGAAGCTGAAGGCCGAGGCCGCCGGACTCACCGAGAAGGCCGCCGCGATGGCCGCGCTCGACGAGGCGTCCCGGGCCCACGAGGAGTACCGGCTGCGCCTGGAAGCGGAGAAGGACATCCGGCTCGCCGGGCTGGACGTGCAGCGGCAGGTCGCCGAGGCGCAGGCGAGCGTGCTCGCCACCGGCCTGGAGCACGCCGACATCGACATCGTCGGCGGGGACAGCGTCTTCTTCGACCGGCTGATGTCCTCCATCGCGCTCGGCAAGGGCGTCGACGGGTTCGTCCAGCACTCCGAGACCGCCCAGGCGCTGGCCAAGCCCTGGCTGGACGGGACGTCGAGCTTCACCGACGACCTCAGCCGCGTCCTCGGCTCCTTCTCCACGGCCGACGTGCAGAACCTGACCGTGTCCGCGCTGCTGATGCGGCTGATGAACAGCGGCGGCGGCAACGCCCGCCAGTTCCAGCAACTCCTCGACAAGGCCGGCGAGCTGGGCATCGCCGACCACACGCTGGCCGCTCTCGACGGCCACGTCAGGGCCTGAGCCAGGGCCCCGCACAGCCCGCGCTCCGGAGCCGCCGCACAGGGGACGGCGGCTCCGGGGCGCGAACTCCCGCGACTTCCTGAGAGGGACCCATGACCACCGGCCTCGACACCGGCACCTACGAGGTGCTGCGCGACCGCCTCACCGCGCAGGCCGCCGAGCTCGCCCGCCGCGCCGAGGCGCTCAACGCCCGCCGGGTCGAGGAGTTCGGCTCGACCCGGCTGGAACTCACCGGCACCGAGCGGCTGCGCACCGAACACCACTGCGTGCCCCGCGACATCGTCGCCGTCGGCGGCACCCTGCTCTTCGGCTACAACGTCTTCCTCGGCCTCAAGCCCGAGACCACCGTCTCCGACGTCCTCGCGCTGCACGACCGCGACCTGAACCGGCTGCCCGAGGACGCCGTGCCCGGCCTGCTCGACGACCCCGCCTTCCACCGCGAGTTCGCCGCCCTCTACCGCTACTACCGCCAGGCCCACCTGCTGCAACTGCGCCGCGTCGACGGCAAGCTGCTCGCCGTCTTCCAGACCGGTGAGAAGGCCGGCGACATCCGCGTCCTGCGCTGGGCCGTCACCGACGACGGGCGGGCCACCTTCCTCGACGCGCGCGGCGACCGCGACCACGTCTTCCCCGCCTCCCACGACTTCGAGTGGACCGCCACCACCCGCGAGGACCACGTCCTCGGCCGCCACCCCCACGTCTCCATCGAGGGCGAGATCTTCGTCGAGACCGTCGGCGGCACCCTCACAGTCAAGGTCGAGAACAACACGGAGACCGGCGAGGGCGTCCACCGCGAGCCCGTCGACGAGCCGCTGCAGTCCCTCGCCGACGCCGACATCCGCTACGCGCGCGTGGGCGCCCTGATCCTCCTCGACATCCTGCCCTACAAGGAGCACACCCACCGCTACCTGGTCTTCAACACCCTCACCAGGACGGTCGTACGGCTCGACGGCATCGGCCGGGCCTGCCGCCGGCTCCCCGAGGACCAGGGCATCGTCTTCCCCGGCGGCTACTGCCTGGCCGGCGGCGCCCACAAGACGTTCGACGGCCCGGCCGCCCCCTCGGACACCGCCGACCTGGAGTTCGAGCGCATGGTGCGCTCCCCGAACGGCGAGGACGTCCTGTTCGCCTTCCACGCGCGCGTGGAAGGCCGCAGCCTGCTGCTGCCGTACAACATGATCCGCAAGGAGATCGCCACCCCGCTGTCCTGCCACGGCTGGGCGCTCTTCGACGACGGCACCCTCGTCGTCCTGCGCGCCGACGGCGACGAGCCGCAGCGGGTCCACCCCGTCCAGCTGTGGAACTCCCCGTACGTCTCCGACACCCACGCCGCCGCCCGCCCCGTCGGCACCGGCCCGCTCGCCCGCGTCGGCAACGCCGATCTGGTGCGCGGCATCTCCGACTGCCTCTCGCTCACCGGCGCCGTCGCCGAGACCGCCCCCACCGGCGAGGTGTACGAGGCGCTGGCCGCCGCCTGCGTCCGGGCCGCCGACTCCTACCACTGGCTGGGCGACCCCGAACTCGGCGACCTCCTGGACCCGTTGCGGCAGCTGAGGGCCACCGCCGAACAGGTGCTCGCCGAGTTCGAGACCGTCCGGACGCTCACCCGGCAGGCCGCCGACGCACTGACCGAGGCCGCCGCCCGCATCACGGGCGTCGTACGGCGGCTGCGCGGCGAGGCCCCCCGGGAAGCCGCCGCCTGGGTCACCGGGCTGTCCGAACTCCGCCGGGCCCAGGGCCATCTGCTCACCCTCAAGGACGTGCGGTACGCGGACACCGCCCGCATCGACGAACTCGCCGCCGAAGCCGACGCCGACCTCGCCGCCTTCGGCCGGCGGGCCGTCGAACACCTCGCCCGCGAGGACGCCTTCGCCGGCCACCGGGCGGCCGTGGACGGCCTCCTCGCGGACGCGGAGGCCGTCGCCACCGTCGCGGAGGCGGCGCCGGTCGCAGCCCGCGTCGACGAACTCGCCGACGGGCTCACCACGGTGACGGAGGTCGTCGCCGGCCTCGACGTCGGCGACGCCACCGTGCGCACCGCCGTCCTGGAGCGCGTCGCCGAGGTCCTCGGCGGCGTCAACCGCGCCCGCGCCACCCTCGACGCCCGGCGCCGCGCCCTCCTCGACGCCGAGGGGCGCGCCGCGTTCACCGCCGAGTACGCCCTGCTCGCCCAGGCCGTCACCGGCGCCCTCGCCGCCGCCGACACCCCCGACGCCTGCGACGAACAGCTCGCCCGCACGCTCGTACGGATCGAGAACCTGGAGGCGCGCTTCTCGGCGTTCGCCGAGTTCGACGACTTCCTCGGTGAGCTGGCCGACAAGCGCGACGAGGTGCACGAGGCGTTCTCCGCCCGCAAGCAGACACTCGCCGACGCCCGTGCCCGCCGCGCGCAACGCCTCGCGGAGTCGGCCGACCGCGTCCTCGGCACCATCGCCCGGCGCGCCGCCGGCCTCGCCGACGAGGACGCCGTCGCCACCTACTTCAGCTCCGACCCGATGCCCGCCAAGGTCCGCGCCCTCGCCGGCGAACTGCGTGACCTCGGCGACCAGGTGCGGGCCGAGGAACTCGACGGCCGGCTCAAGTCGGCCCGCCAGGAGGCCCGGCGCGCCCTGCGCGACCGCGCCGACCTGTACACCGACGACGGCCGCACCCTGCGCCTGGGCGGCCACCGCTTCGCCGTCAACACCCAGCCCCTCGACCTCACCCTCGTCCCGCACGGCGAGGGACTGGCCTTCGCTCTGACCGGCACGGACTACCGGGCACCGGTCGTCGACCCCGGCTTCGCCGCCACCCGCGCCCACTGGGACCGGCCGCTTCCCTCGGAGTCCCCCGAGGTCTACCGCGCCGAACACCTCGCCGCCCGGCTCCTTGAGGAACACGGCCCGGCGGCCCTCGCCGAGTGCGACGACCTGCCCGGCCTGGTGCGCCGGGCGGCGGAGGCGGCCTACGACGAGGGGTACGAGCGGGGCGTCCACGACCACGACGCGGTCCTGATCCTCACCGCGCTGCTACGGCTGGGAGAGGGGGCCGGGCCACTGCGCCACGAGCCCGCCGCCCGAGCCGCCGCGCAGCTGTTCTGGGCGCACGGGACGACGGAGGCGGAGCGGGCCGCGTGGGCGCGGCGCGCGGTGTCGATGGCCCGGGCGCGGGACACGTTCGGGCTCGCTCCCGCCATCGCCGACCTGCAGCGCGAGCTGGGGGAGGCGATGGGCGGCTGGTCGTCCGGTGCCGTCCGGACACCGGACGCGCCCCGCGGCGGAGCCACTGACGGACCCGGCCCCGCGCCCCTTCACGAAGCTGCCGCCGAATACCTCTTCGAGGAGCTGACGGGTGACCCCGACGGGTTCGTCATCAGCGTGGCGGCACGCACTTTCCTCGACAAGTTCCGCCGAACCGCCGGGACTTCGGCCTACGACGACGATCTGGCCGCCATCGACGACCTGGCCGCCCGCCACCAGCTCGTGGAGGCGTGGCTGACGGCGTACGCCGCCGCCTGCGGCACCGAACCGGCGCCCGGCGACCTCGCCGAAGCGGTCGCCGCCGAACTGTGCCCGCGGTTGACGCGCTACGAGTCGGACGCGCCGGTGACCGAGACCGTCGAGGGGCTGCTCGGCGCCCACCCGCGGCTCGACGGCCGTACGCTCACCGTCCGGATCGACGAACTCCTCGCCCGCACCCGGTGGTTCCGCGCCACCGACGTCCCCGCCCACCGCGCCTACCAGCGTCGCCGCACGGAACTGGTGGCCGCCGAGCGCGCGCGGCTCCGCCTGGACGAGTACCGGCCGCGCGTCATGTCGGCGTTCGTCCGCGGCCGGCTCATCGACGAGGTGTACCTGCCGCTGATCGGCGACAACCTCGCCAAGCAGCTCGGCACCACCGGCGACACCAAGCGCACCGACACCGGCGGTCTGCTGCTGCTCATCTCCCCGCCGGGCTACGGCAAGACGACGCTGATGGAGTACGTCGCCGACCGGCTCGGCCTGGTCCTGGTGAAGGTCAACGGCCCGGCGCTGGGCCACGCCGTCACCTCCCTCGACCCCGCCGAGGCCCCGAACGCGACCGCCCGCCAGGAGGTCGAGAAGATCAACTTCGCGCTGGAGGCCGGCAACAACACGCTCCTGTACCTGGACGACATCCAGCACACCTCGCCGGAGCTGCTGCAGCGGTTCATCCCGCTGTGCGACGCCACCCGCCGCATCGAGGGCGTCCGCGACGGGGAACCGCGCACCTACGACCTGCGCGGCAAGCGTTTCGCGGTGTGCATGGCCGGCAACCCCTACACCGAGTCCGGCGGCCTCTTCCGGGTTCCCGACATGCTCGCCAACCGCGCCGACGTGTGGAACCTCGGAGACGTGCTCACCGGCAAGGAGGAGGCCTTCGCGCTGAGCTTCCTGGAGAACGCGCTGACCGCCAACCCGGTCCTCGCCCCGCTCGCCGGCCGCGACCGCGCCGACCTGGACCTGCTGGTCCGGCTCGCGCAGGGCGACCCCGCGGCCCGCGCCGACCGGCTCTCCCACCCCTACGCCCCGGCCGAGCTGGAGCGGATCCTCGCCGTGCTGCGCCATCTGCTGACGGCCCGGGAGACGGTCCTGGCCGTCAACGCCGCCTACATCGCCTCCGCCGCCCGGTCCGACGACACCCGCACCGAACCCCCGTTCCAGCTGCAGGGCTCCTACCGCAACATGAACAAGATCGCGCAGCGGATCCAGCCGGTCATGAACGACGCCGAGCTGGCCGCGCTGATCGACGACCACTACGCCGCCGAGGCCCAGACCCTCACCACAGGCGCCGAGGCCAACCTGCTGAAACTCGCCGAGCTGCGCGGCACGCTCGACGCGGACCGGGCCGCGCGCTGGGCGGAGCTGAAGGCCGCCTACGTCCGCGCCCGCACCCTCGGCGGCTCCGCCGACGACCCCGCCGGCCGGGCGGTGGCGGCGTTGGCGCTGCTCGGCGACCGGATCGCGGCGGTCGAGTCGGCGATCCTGCGCGCCACCGACCCGGGCCTGACGGCCGCCAACCCGCACGCGCGGCACGCCGCCGCCCCGAAGGAGCGGTGATGGTCTCCTTCCTGCTCCCGCTCGGGGTCGCCTTCCTGGTCGTCGCCGTCAGCACCGCGGTGCTGGTCCGCCGGGACCGGCGCCGCCTGGCGGCCGACGGCGAGGTGCCCGCCGGCCCTACTCGGTCACCTCGGGGACGCCCGCCACGCCCGCCGCGTCGAGGAGCACGTGCAGCAGGTGAGAGGCCGTGATCACGCCCAGCAGATGGGCGCCGCCGCCGTGCTTGCGGCCGTCCGCGCCGGTGCGGGTGTGCTCCGCGACCGCCACCAGGGGGCTGCGGGCCCGCGCCATCAGGGTGGCCACCTCCAGCGCGGTGTCGTCCGCGTCGGCCATCGGCGGCGGCATCGCCGAACTGGGCAGGCAGTCGCCCACGGTGCGGTCGGCCAGGGCCTCGCAGAACCGGTCGGCGTGGTGCTCGTCGACGACCGACGCCAGCGTCGGATCGTCCAGCACATAGCGCGGCACCAGCACCTTCACCATCTGTGAGGCCGGCAGGATCGCCTTGGGCTCCCCGGCGGCGTCGAGGACCAGCAGGCCGGGCAGTCTGTGCTCGGCCATCAGCCGGGCCGCCGCCAGCGCCCCGCTGTCCATGTGCACCGCCTCATACCCGACCGCCAGCTCACGAGCACGCACGGGGACCTCCTCACCGACCCGACACCTTCAGCGTCGTACACGACTACCCCGAACACCAGCCCCAACCGCAACCTCACCCGCCCCGGGGGCGCGGTGGCTGCGCGCCCTGTGGCGCGCCGCCCGGAGCCGCGGGGGGCTGGATCCGCCGTCCGTGTTCCAGGGGCGCGGGGAACTGCGCGCCCAGCCACCGACCACCCGCAGCCGCCCGGACCACAAAACCGCCCCTCACCCCCTCCGAGAACCCGGCGGAGCCTGCCGCGGAGCCTGCCGTGGAGCCGTAGCCGCACGCCGCCCCAGCAGCTCCGCCAGCCCCTGCCGGGTCGCCGCCAGCACCACCCGGTCCTCGGACCGCAGCACGTGACCGGGATGCAGATCCCAGACCAGCCCGGCCGAGCGCCCCCCGCCGCCCCGGACCGGCGTCGCCGCGAGGTCGGGCAGCCGCTCCCCGGGCGCGGCGGTGTCGAGTGCGACGACCCGCCACGCGCCGGGCCGGAACGACTCGGCGATCGTGCGCCCGGCCAGCTGCGGATGCCCGGCGACGTCCAGCGCGGCGAAGAGCAGCACCCGCCGCTCGACCGGAACGGCACCGAGGATCTGCCGCCCCATCATCGCCCCGGCGAACGCGGGCGCGGCCAGCGTGGACACGCTGCGGCTGCGCGTGAGGGCCTGCGGGTGCGCGGCCCGCAGGGTCCGGTAGACGGCCGCCGCGAAGTCGTCGTCGTACAGCCGCAGTGCCACCCGCAGCTCCTGCTTGACGGAGCGCGCGTACAGCGCCGCCTCCAGATTGGTGGTGTCGCTGCTGGTCAGGGCGAGCAGCGCGTGGGCCCGGTGGACCTGGGCGGACTCCAGCACCCCCTCCTGGGTGACGTCACCGATCACCGTGGGGACGCGCAGCCGCCGCGCGACCGCGATGCCCCGCGCCTCCGGGTCCTCCTCGACGCACACCACCGGGATGTCCAGTTCCCGCAGCCGGGTCAGCACCCGGGTGCCGACCTTGCCGAGGCCCAGCAGCACCACATGGCCGGACAGGCCGCGGGGCGGGCGCCGCAGCGCGGAGGCGGAACGCAGGGTGCCCAGCGCCTCCAGGGCCGCCGCGAACAGCACCGGCAGGAGCAGCAGCCCGGCGAGCCCGGCCAGCAGTTGCAGCACCTGACGTGCGGCGGGCTTGCCGAGGGCGGGGTCGTTGATGGCGAACAGGTCGAGCAGGGTCACGTACGCGGCGTGCAGCGGATGACCGCCGCCGGTCCACCAGGTGGCCACGGCCAGCGCGCAGACGGAGATCACCAGCCCGGCCAGCGACCAGCGCAGCCGGCGTGAGAACAGCGACCCGAACGGCACGCCGCGCACCGACAGCGCCCGCGCCGGCGGCACCGCGGCGGTGTGCGTGACCGTCTCCAGGACCACCGTGCCGCGCCCGGTGGCCGCGGCGACCGTCGCGTCGTCCGGGAGCAGCGTCGGCCCGGACCGGCCGCTGGCGTCGGAGCCCTCCGCGCCCGCCGGGTCGTTCACCGTCGACGACAGCAGGGCGAGGGTGCACAGCCCCGGATCGGCCACCTCGCCCGGGCCGGGCGGGGTGCGTTCGGCGGCGCGCAGCAGCAGCCCGTCGGCCTGGACGACCTTGCTGGTGCCGGTGATCGCGGTGGCGGCGAGCGCGGGCGCGGCGGTGTCGGCGTCGGACAGCACCGTGGTGGAGGTGTCCAGCGCCTGGGGGTCCAGACCCGGCACGGCGAGCGCGGCGGCCTGGTCGAGGAGTTCCTCCAGGTGCTGGCCCAGCTTGCGGTTGTAGAGCCGGATGACCAGCCGCAGCCGCGGGTTGAGGCGCCGGGCGGCGAGCGCGGCGTGGATGTTGGCCTCGTCGTCGTCATGGACCAGCGCCAGCGCCGCGGCCTCCCGTACGCCGGCCTCGGCGAGGGTGGCCTCGTCGACGTCGGTGGCCTCGACCACCCGGGGCGCGGTGGGGTCGCCGTCCGCCCGGCCGATCACCGCCTGCATGCGGCTGAGCAGCGCGGAGGCGCGGGCCCGCTGGGAGGGGGCGGCGCCGCGGGCCGGCGGCACGACGAGGGTGACGCGTTCGCCGTACACCGTGGTGAGTTCGGCGGCCAGCCGTTCGGCGAGCGCGTCGTCACCGCACACGATCATGTGTCCCAGCGGGGGGACGCCGTGTGCGGGCTGTGGGATGACGGCCATGGAATCCGTGACCTCCGGATCGGGGCGGGTGCTGGGGACGACGGAGCCGGCCGGGGAGAGACGCTGGTCTCTCCCCGGCCGGCTGAGTGTCTCGCGGATCCCGCCCAAGATCACGTCCCGGACCCGGGTCCGGGAGCGCGGATCACGTCAGGCGAGGGCGAAGTACCGCAGCCACACGTACCCGAGCGAGATCAGCACGGTCACGGCCGTGACGATGAGCCCGTACTTGGTGAACTCCCAGAAGGAGATGGGCTGCCGGTTGCGCTCGGCGATGCCGAGGACCACGACGTTGGCGCTGGCGCCGATCGCGGTGGCGTTGCCGCCCAGGTCGGCGCCGAGGGCGAGCGCCCACCACATCACGTGGTCGCCCTCCCCGCCCATGCTCTGCACCAGGTCGCTGGTGATGGGTGCCATGGTGGCGACGTACGGGATGTTGTCGACGATGCCGGACAGCACGGCGGAGGCGCCCAGCATGATCACCGAACCGCCGAGTTCGTTGTCGCCGATGGCGTCGGCCAGCGCCTTGGAGACCTCGCTGATCACGCCGGTCTCGATCAGGCCGCCGATCATGATGAAGAGGCCGCCGAAGAACGCCAGGGTGGCCCACTCGACCTCCTGGAGGACCTCACGGGTCTCCGCCGTCGAGACGGCGATGAGCAGGCCGGCGCCGAGCAGGGCGACGACGCTGGGCTCGTAGTGCAGCACCGGGTGCAGCACGAAACCGGCCACCACCAGCGCCAGCACGATCAGGCCCTGCACCAGCAGCCGCGGGTCCTTGATGGCCTCGCGCTCCTCCAGCTCCATGATCTCGGCGGCGCGCTCCGGGTCGTAGACGAACGACTTGCGGAACATCACGCGGCACAGCGCGACCAGCACGATCACCAGGACCACGACGATCGGCGCCATGTGGACGATGAAGTCGTTGAAGGTGAGGTCGGCGCGGCTGGCGATGATGATGTTGGGCGGGTCGCCGACCAGGGTGGCGGCGCCACCGATGTTCGAGGCCAGGACCTCGGCGATCAGGAACGGCGCCACGGGCAGCGCGAGCCGCTCGCACACCAGGAAGGTGACCGGCGCGATCAGCAGCACCGTGGTCACGTTGTCCAGCAGCGCCGACGCCGCGGCCGTGATCACCACGAGCATGACCATGACCCGGAACGGCCTGGCCTTGGCCCGCTTCACGGACCAGATGGCCAGGTACTCGAACATGCCGGTCTTCTTCAGCACCCCGACGATCATCATCATGCCCATGAGCAGGAAGATGACGTTCCAGTCGATGCCGGAGTGCTCCGAGTAGAAGGCCGACTTGTCGTCCGTCGCCTGGATCGCCAGCATCAGGCCGGCGCCGCCGAGGGCCACGGCGACCCGGTGGATCTTCTCGCTGATGATCAGGGCGTAGGCGCCTACGAAGACGACAACCGCCGCCCAGCTGTGCCAGTCGTTCACGTTTCTCCGGGTTTCGCTCAGGGGGTGGGGGAGGCGGTGCGGGTGTTGTCGCCGCTGCTGTTGCCGTCCTTCTTGCCGTGGTTGTCCTTGGTACCGCTGTCCGTGTCGCCGCCGCCGTCCTTGTCGTCGTCCTCGTCGGGGATGCCGACGAGGTCCTCCACATCGAACATGCGGGCGATCGGAACGTCGGTGGAGCTGTGGGCGATGATCGAGAACGCGATGGTGATCGCGATCAGGGTGTAGGCCTCCTCAGCCTGCGGGATGCCCGACTGCAGGACCAGCAGGCCGTAGACCACCGAGGCGAAGCCCTTCGGGCCGAACCAGGCCGCGGTGAGCTTCTCCCGCCGGTCGAACTCGGTGCCGACCAGCGAGATCAACAGGGATGCCGGCCGGATCAGCACGATGGCCAGCACCACCGCGACGTAGCCGCCGACCGACAGGTGGCCGAAGAGCGCCGGGGTGAGCAGCGCGCCGAACACCAGCAGCGCCGCGAACTTCGCCAGCTCGGCCACCGCCTCGCCCAGCGGTTCGAACGCCTCCTTCGCCTCCGGGGAGACCGCCGCCAGCACCGCGCCGGCGGAGAACGCCGCCAGGTAGGGGTTGGCGTGCGTCAGGTGGCACGTCGCGTACAGGATGATGCCGGTGGCCAGCGGCAGCAGCGGCTGCAGCTTCGGCTCCGCGCCCAGCAGCCGGAACCGAACCAGCCCGTTGACCAGCAGCGGCAGTACGACACCGAAGGCCAGGCCGAGCCCCAGCTCCAGGGCGATCGTCCCGATCGACGCCTCGTCACCGTGCCCGGCGGCGGGCCCGGCGGCCGCGATCAGCACCAGCACCACCGGCAGCGCCAGGCCGTCGTTGATGCCGCTCTCCACGTTCAGCAGCTCGCGCAGCTTCGCGGGGACCTCTTTGCGGCCCACGATCGCGGAGGCGAACACCGGGTCGGTCGGCGCGAGCACCGCACCCACCAGGAACGACGTCGTCCAGTCCAGACCGACCAGGTAGTGCGTGATCAGCGCCATGAACACGAACGCCAGCGGCATGCCGAGACCCAGCGCGCGGGCCGGGTTGCGCCAGTTCGCGCGCAGCTTGGCGAACGACACGTGCTGGCCGTCGGTGAACAGCACCGCGAACAGCGCCAGGTCGGCCGTGACCGACACGATCTCGCTGTCCGGGGTGATGTGGATCAGCCCCAGGAAGCCGTCGCTGACCAGCGCGCCGCCCACCAGGAAGAGGAACGAGGTGGACAGGACCGTTCGAGCCGCCAGGCCTGACAGCAGCACCGCGACCATCAGCGCGACGCCGAACACCATCACCAGCACCATGAGGGGCCCCGATCGGAAAGAGAGAGATGTGTCCTCTTAATCGCCGACCAGACTTCCCGGCACACCGGGGGGAACCTTACCTGCTGCTGACGCGTCCTTGATAGATCACTCGTGCGAACCAGCGGGGCCCCGCCCATTGCCGGGTTCCGGCAATGGGCGGGGAGTCGGGTCGGCCATCGGGGGTCGAGTATGCCCGGTGACCCGGCGGGGAGGGGCCGCGGGGCGACACGACGGGCCGCCGCGGTGAGAGAAGCGCCCACGCCCGACGCGACGGACCGGCCGGGGCTGCCGAGGCGACGGTCCGGGCGGGCCGCCGACGTGACGGGCCGGGAGGGGGCCCCACGTGACGGACCGCGTGGGGCTGCCGACGAGGTGGGGTCGTGGGGCCGCCGATACGACGGGGCCGAGGACCCGGGGGCCGCGGGTCGCCCGGGCCCCCGGGCCCTCGGCCCCCGGAGGCAGTCGCCGGGGGCAGCCGTCGGGGGCAGTCGCCGGGGCAGCCGTCGGGCCGGGGAGCCGCGTAGGGCCCCGGGTGGTCACGACCCCCTCGCGTGGGTCACCGGGGGCGGTCGGCCCGGGCGGGGCGCCGCGGGGGAGCCCCGCCCCGGCCCCCGCCGCCGCTCAGCTCGACGTCCCCAGCAGCCGTTCCAGCAGATGGGCGGCGGTGATCACGCCCAGCAGCCGCAGCCCCGCCTTGTCCTTCTCCGCGACCGCCACCAGCGGGCTGCGCACCTGCGCCATCAGCGCGGCGACCTCCAGCGCGGTCGCGTCCGGCTCGGCGACCGGCGGGACGGGCATGGACCGCGACAGGCAGTCCCGCACCTTCCGGCCCACCAGGGCCTGGCCCAGCCGGTCGGCGTGGCGCTCGTCGACGACCGCGGCCAGCGTCGGGTCGTCGATGACATAGGGCGGCACCAGCACCTTGATCATCTGTGAGGCGGGAAGTATCGCCTTCGGTTCCCCCATCTCGTCCAGCACCAGCAGGGCCGGCAGCCGCTGCTCGGCCATCAGCCGCGCCGCTTCCAGGGCATCGGTGTCCACACCGACCGTCTCGTACTCCACCGCCAGGTCACGTGCCCGCACGCTGGGCTCCCGTCTCTCGTTCCGTCCCGACGCGGGGCAGCGTCACGCGCTCGCGCGGCGCCGACCAACGGTCACGCCCCGGTCGCACCGCCATTCTGACGTACCCGCCGGCGAGGTCCAGGCTCCAGGCCCCGTGCCACGGCAGGGCGCGGCCCGGTGTCCCCGGCGGACGCTCAGGCCGTGGCCCGCCGGACCAGCCGGGTCGGGATGATGACGGAGGAGAGCGAGCGGCCGACGCCGTCTCCTCCCGCGGGGCGCTCCAGGGAGCGCAGCAGCAGGCGGACCATCAGCCGGCCCATCTCCTCGATCTCCTGCCGGACCGTGGTCAGCGGCGGATCGGTCAGCTCGGCCACGGTGGCCATGTCGTCGAAGCCGATGACCGCCACGTCCTCCGGCACCCGCCGTCCATGTTCCCGCAGCACCCGCAGGGCGCCCGCGGCCATCAGGTCGGAGGCGACGAAGACGGCGTCCAGATCGGCGACCCGGTCCAGCAGAGCGGTCATCGCCCGCGCTCCGCCCGCCTCGGTGAAGTCGCCCTCGGCGACGAGCCGGGCGTCGGCGTCCATGAGTATGTCGTGGTAGCCGTCGAGGCGGTCCACCGACGCCGTCTGGTCCAGCGGCCCCGTGATCGTCCCGACGCGCTCGCGGCCCAGGGAGATCAGGTGCCGTACCGCCTCGCGGGCACCGCCGCGGTTGTCCGAGTCGACGTACAGCACGCCGCGGTCCGCTTCCGCCCCCGGCCACCCGGGACGGCCACCGAAGACGGTCGGGACGCCCGCCCGCCGGACGATGTCCGGCAACGGGTCCTCGTTGTGCAGGGAGAACAGCAGGGCACCGTCCACATGGCCGCCGGCGAGGTAACGCCCCACGCGGTCGTAGTCGGCCGCTCCCTCCGTCAGCAGCAGCACCAACTGCTGGTCGTGACGGGCCAGTTCCCGGCTGATCCCGAGCAGCTGCGCGGCGAAGAAGGGATTGGCGAAGACCTCGGTCTCCGGCTCCGCGGCGATGACGGCTATCGCTCCGGTACGCCGCGTGACCAGGGTGCGGGCCGCCTGATTGGGTACGTACCCCAGCTCCTCGACGGCTCGACGGACCTTCTCGACCAGCGCCTCGCGCACCCCGCTGCCCCCGTTGACCACGCGGGAGACGGTGGCCCGGGAGACACCGGCCCGCTCGGCGACGGCTTCCAGGGTGGGGCGGCGCGCGAAGGTCTGGTCGGACAAGGGACACTCCTTCTCAGGGACGGGGACAGCCTAGCTCCCCGTCACCTGCGCAGCGCATCCGATTCTGAGAGCGCTCTCTTCAGTCGGCGGCCCGCTCCCCGCTCAGGCGCGCGGCAGACCGCCGGCGGCCACCACCCGCGCGTACCACAGAGCGCTGTCCTTCGGGGTGCGGCGCTGGCTGGCGTAGTCCACGTGCACCATGCCGAACCGCTTGCCGTACCCGTAGGCCCACTCGAAGTTGTCCAGCAGTGACCACAGGAAGTAGCCGCGGACGTCCGCCCCGGCCTCCATCGCCCGGTGGACGGCCTCAAGGTGCTCGCGCAGGTAGGTGATCCGCTCGGGGTCGTGCACGGCTCCGCTCGGATCGGCGTAGTCGTCGTAGGCGGCGCCGTTCTCGGTGACGAGCACCGGCGTGTGCGGCAGGTCGTCCCGCAGCCGGGTCAGCAGTTCGTACAGGCCGTCGGCGTCCACCGGCCAGTCCATGGCGGTGCGGGGACCCGGCGCCGGCACGAACCGGACGTGGTCCTGTGCGGCCGGCCAGGGGGAGGGCAGCGGGTGGGAACCGGCGGCCACCACGGTGGGGGAGTAGTAGTTGATGCCGAGGCTGTCGAGGGGGCGGGAGATCACTCGCAGGTCGCCGTCCCGGACGAAGGCCCAGTCGGTGAGTTCCGCGGTGTCGGCGAGCAGGTCCTCGGGGTAGCGGCCGTGGAAGACCGGATCCAGGAAGACGCGGTTGGCCAGCGCGTCGACGCGGCGTGCCGCGTCGGTGTCGGCGGCGCTGTCGCTCAGGGGACGGACGGCCGCGAGGTTCAGCGTCAGCGACACCTCGGCCGACGCGGGCAGCTGCCCGCGCAGCACACCGACGGCCAGGCCGTGGCCCAGGTTCAGGTGGTGCGCCGCCCGCAGCGCCGCCGCCGGCTCGGTGCGGCCCGGTGCGTGGACGCCGTCCGCGTAGCCCAGGAAGGCCGCGCACCACGGCTCGTTGAGCGTCGTCCAGGTCGGTACGCGGTCGCCGAGTGCTGCGGCGACCAGTTCGGCGTAGTCGGCGAACCGGTGGGCGGTGTCGCGCTCGGGCCAGCCGCCCACGTCCTCCAGTTCCTGCGGCAGGTCCCAGTGGTAGAGGGTCAGCACCGGGCGGATGCCGTGCGAGAGCAGCTCGTCGGCCAGGGCGCGGTAGAAGTCCAGGCCCTTCTGGGACGCCGGGCCGCGCCCGGTCGGCTGCACGCGGGGCCAGGAGACGGAGAAGCGGTAGTCGGTCAGCCCGAAGGAGGCCATGAGCGCCACGTCGTCGCGCATGCGGTGGTAGTGGTCGGCCGCGATGTCCCCGGTGTCGCCGTTGCGGACCTTGCCCGGCGTCCGGCTGAACGTGTCCCAGATGGACGGTGTCCGGCCGTCCTCGTTCGCGGCTCCCTCGATCTGGTACGCGGCGGTGGCGGCGCCCCAGCGGAACGCCGGCGGAAAGGCCACCCCGGCCGTGGGCGCGGTGTGGGGGGCGGTGGTGGTCATCTGGGCTCCGTGGTGGTCGTGGCGAAGGAAGGAGGGGCCGGAAGCCGTGGTCCGGCCGTGTCGATGAGGGGGAGGGGGCGGCCGGGTGGGGGGCGGCCCCCGGTCTGTCCGGCCGGGACCCGGGGCGGCGTGGCGGGGCGGAGGGGCCGCACCCGGGTGAGAGGCCGTGGACCGGGGGCCGCAGTGAGGGGCGGACGCGGGCCGCCCGCGCCCGGCGGGCCGGGGGATCCGCGGTTACCCCTTGACGGCGCCCTGCATGATGCCGCCCACGATCTGCCGGCCCAGCAGGCCGAAGACGAGCAGCACGGGCAGGGTGCCGAGCAGGGTGCCGGCCATGACGACCGACTGGTCGTGGACGTAGCCGCCGCCCAGCTGGCGCAGGGCGACCTGCACCGTCGGCTCCTGCGAGGTCAGGGCGATGATCGGCCAGAAGAAGTCGTTCCAGGACGCCATGAAGGTCAGGATGCCGAGCACGGCCATACCGGGCCGGGCGACGGGGACGACGATGCTCCAGAAGATCCGTGCCGTCGAGGCGCCGTCGACCCGGGCCGCCTCGATCAGCTCGTCGGGCAGCGCCTGCACCAGGAACTGGCGCATGAAGAAGACCCCGAAGGCGGACACCAGGCCCGGCAGGATGACCGCCTGGAGCTGGTTCACCCAGTGCAGCTCGGCGATCACCATGAACAGCGGGATGACGCCGAGCTGGGGCGGGATCATCATCGTGCCGACGGTGAGGGCGAGCAGCGCGTTGCGTCCCCGGAAGCGCAGCTTGGCGAAGGCGAAGCCGGCCAGGGTGGAGCACAGGACGGTGCCCGCCGTCACCGACCCCGAGACGATGAGGGAGTTGAGCAGGGCCTTGCCGATGTCGGCCTGCTCCAGCACCTGCTCGAAGTTGTGCATCAGGCTGCCCCCGGGCAGCAGCGCCGGCGGGGTCGTGGCCAGATCGGCGTTGGAGCGGGTGGCCGCCACGATCGTCCAGTAGAAGGGGAACGCGGAGAACAGGGCCGACGCGATGAGGATCGCGTACGCCAGGCGGCCGCCGTGCCGGTGGCCTCCCGCCCGCCCCCCGCGCGGACGGCGGGCCGGGCGGGCGGGAGGAGCGGTGCTCCCGCCGGTGTTCCGCGGCGCGGTGAGAGTGGTCATCGCTGGTGCTCCTTGCCGCTGCGGCGACGGGCGATCGCGGTGTTGACCAGTACCAGCACGACGATGAGCAGGAACATCACCCAGGCGATGGCGGCGGCGCGGCCGAGGTGGAAGAAGCCCCAGCCCTGCTCGTACATGTAGAGGCCGAGGGTCTGGTACTGGTGGGAGATGCCGCCGGAGATGCTGCCCTCGAACAGCAGCGGTTCGCCGAACAGTTGGGTGGCGCCGATGGTGGACACCACGACGGTGAACAGGATCGTGGGGCGCAGACCGGGCAGCGTGACGTGCAGGAACTGCCGCCAGCGGGAGGCCCCGTCCAGCTCGGCGGCCTCGTACAGGTCCGCCGGGATGGACTGCATGCCGGCCAGGTAGATCAGCGCGTTGTAGCCGGTCCAGCGCCAGGTGACGATGGTGGACACGGCGATCTGCGAGGCGACCGTGCCGGACTGCCAGTCGACCGGATCGACGCCGGCCAGGCCGAGCAGGTAGTTGATGAGTCCGAAGTCGCGGCCGAACAGCTGGGCGAAGACCAGGGTGGCCGCGGCCACGGAAGTCGCGTACGGCAGCAGCATGGTGACCCGGAAGAAGGTGCGGCCGCGCAGCTTGTAGTTGAGCAGATGGGCCAGGCCGAGGGCCATCAGCAGCTGCGGGACCGTGGAGATGACGCCGATGGTGAAGGTGTTCCGCAGCGCCGTCCAGAAGTTCTCGTCGCCGAACAGCGCGGTGTAGTTGTCCAGGCCCCGCCACTCCAGCTGGTCCGGTGTCTGCAGTTCGACCCGGTAGAGCGAGACGTACGCCGTGTAGATCAGCGGGAAGAGCCCGAAGGCGGCGAACAGCGCGAAGAACGGGGTGACGTAGGCGTACGGCGACAGCCGGGCCAGGCGCCGCCGGAGCGTGGCCGACGGCCGCGCGGTCCGCCCGGGGGCGGAGGCGGTCAGGGTCATGGTGAGACCTTTGGGTCGGAGAGGTCCGATGGACGTCGGGGGGAGGGGCGCGAAGGACCGGCGCCGGGGAGGCGGCCTGCCGGGGAGGCCGTCCTTCGCGCCCCGCGATCAGCGAGGGCCGGTCAGCCGACCGCGTTCTTGATGCCCTTCTCGGCGTGGCTCCAGGCGGTGTCGGAGCCGGTGCCCTTGCGCTCCACCTCACCGAGCGCGTTGGTGATCTGGACGTTCACGTCGTTGTCGTGCACGCCGAGCACCTGGACGGGCGCGGTCTCGGCGGCCTTGCCGAAGATCTCACCGACCGGGGCGTTGCTGAAGTACGGGTCCGTGACGGAGCTGACCGCCTTGATGGCGGCGGTGTTGGACGGGAAGCTGCCCTGCTTCTTGAACAGCTTCTCCTGCTGCGGTCCCGCCGTCAGCCACTTGATCAGTTCGTAGGCCTCCTCGGCGTGCGCCGCGCCCTTGGGGATGGCGAGGTACGAGCCGCCCCAGTTGCCCGCGACCCCGCCGGGCAGCGGTGCGACGTCCCACTTGCCGCTGCCGGCCTCGCCGGCCTGGCCCTTGATGTAGCCGAGCATCCAGGCGGGGCAGCCGATGGTGGCGAAGGAGCCGCTGCTGAAGGCCTGGTTCCAGGCGGGGGTCCACTGGGCGAGCTTGGCGCTGAGCCCGTCCTGGGCGGCCTTGACGGAGGTGTCCCACGCTGTCTTGACGGCCGGGTTGTCCTGGTAGACCAGCTTTCCGGAGGCGTCGTAGTAGCGCTCCTCGTGCTGCCCGACGATCAGGGAGTAGAGGCTGCCGACGCTGTCCATCCAGTGGCTGGAGGATCCCGCCTTCGCCTGGTACTGCCTGCCCAGCGCCAGGTAGTCGTCCCAGGTGGCCCACTTCTCGGCCAGCTGCTTGCGGTCGGTGGGCAGTCCGGCCTTCTCGAACAGGTCGGCCCGGTAGCAGATCGCCTCGGGCCCGACGTCGGTGCCGAGGCCCAGGGTGCGGCCGTCGGAGGTGGTGGCCGCGTCCCACTTGGCCGCCGAGTAGTCACCCTTGAGGCTCTTGGCGCCGTAGGCGTTGAGGTCCTCGAACTTGTCGGCCTGCTGCTGGGTGACCGAGGCGACGCGGCCCACCTCGATGCCCTGGATGTCGGCGAGGCCGCCGCCGCCGGCCAGCCGGGTCTGCAGCGCCTTCCAGTAGTCGGCCTCGTTCTCGGTGCTCGACTCCTTGATCGTGACGTTCGGGTGGAGCTTCTCGTACTCCGCGTACAGGCCGGCTTCCTTGAAGCCGAACGTACCGAACAGGTCGACGGTGAGCGTGATCTTGCCGCCGCTCTTGGCGGACGAATCCGACGAACCGGATCCACAGGCGGCGAGCAGGGCGCCGGCGAGTGCGACCGCCCCAAGCCTGAGGGTGGCTTGTCTGGCGGCTCGGGAGATGGACATGGAAGCCTCCCATGGCTTCGGGCGGAGTGCGAGGTGCTAGTGCGAAGCACGGAGTACGGAGCGGGTGGAGCTGGGACGTCGAGGACTCCCACCGTCTGAGAGCGCTCTCAAGCGGTGTTCAGAGTGTCCGGAGCGGTGCGGCTCCCGTCAAGAGTCGAACGCGTAACGGTGATGCTCGGTGTGGATCCGTTCGGCATGCGGAGGCTCCCGGGAATGACGCATCACGGTCCCGGCCGCCTCCGGTCCGCGTGGCTTCCGGGTGGCGGCCGGGACGGCGGTCGCCGCGGCGCGCCGGCAGGCGGGCTGAGCTGTGTGAACGCGCAGATCCCCAGGCCCGTCGGGTGGGCGGCGCCGGATCTCGGGCGCGAGGTGAGAACGCTCCCGAAGCCTCGGCGGCGCAGCCCCTCGTGAGGAACGGTCAGGGCGTATGGGTGAAGCGGCTCGCGCACGAGCGTCCTCTTATCTGGGGTTTCACCGGCGTCACAGGCGGGTGAACATCTGTTGCGCGAAGTGTTGACAGTGTCGGGAGACCATCCCTAGCCTCCCGGTCTGAGAACGCTCTCACGGCGAGCCGCCCGGAGGTGCGTTCACGGCGCCGCGCAGCCGGCCGTCCCTGCGGTGCACTCCCCTCCCCGCAGATCGTCCACCGCCTCCGCAGACGACTCGGCGGACCGGCCGCCTCCCGGGGCGTCACACGCCACACGCACGAGCACGTCCATCCGTCACCGTCGCGTGCGGCCCGCGACGCCCTGAGCAGGAGTTCTGACATGCTCCCAGCAAGTCGCCCGCCATCCGCGGCTGCGGGCCACCCCACTCCCACCCCACCGGGGGCCGCGTCAGGCGGTCCCCGGTACGCCCGGCGATCCTCCCGCCTTCCTCGCGCCGCGGTGCTCGGCGTGGTGATCGCCCTGCTCGGTGCCGCACTGACCGTACTCGTCTCGCACGACGCACGCGCCGACGCGGTCGGCCAGGGCAGCTACACCACGACGCCACCCGGCCCGCTGCCGTCGGGGTGCGGGAACCTCTCGACCGACCCGAGGCGCTGGGTGACGGCCAACGCCCCGTCAGGAGCCGTGCCCACCAACGACTGGTGGTCGTCCATCCTGTGGAAGCGGACCAACTGCGCCTACGGCGAGCCGCTGTTCGCGCAGCCGCTGGGCTTCCAGGCCGGCTCCGGCGGACTGGGAGTCTCCTACAGCACCACGCCGGCGATCTCCGGCAGCGCCACGGGTGTCGGCGAGTACCACTTCAACTACGGCGAGGACTTCGTCGTCGGCGTCGAGGGTCTCGCGGCCGGCGAGGTGAAGGTGGACGACTGGAGCGACTGGACCGTCAGCCCCCTGCTCACGGACGGCGCGCACACGCTGCGGGCCACGATCGGCTCCGGTCTGCCCTTCTCCTACTACCGTGCCACCGGAGGCAGGGCGCAGATCAAGGGCTCCTCCGCGGCGCCCCTGAAGGTGTGGTCCAACTCCGGTGGAACCATCGGCTACCAGATCAACGGTCACGACTACGTCGCCTTCGCCCCGGCCGGCTCCGCCTGGTCCGTGACCGGCAGGACCCTCACCTCCTCGCTGGGCGGCAAGGACTACTTCTCCGTCGCGGTGCTCCCGACCACGCCGTCGACCTCGGCGGCCGACCGGTCCGCGCTCGTGGAGGAGTACGCCGCGTACGCCCACCACCACGTCACCGGCACCGCGGTCTCGTACAACTACGACGAGGCCACGAGCACCGTCACGACGACGTACGAGTACACCACCGAGGCGATGGAGGGAACGGGCTCCGGCACGGTCGCCGCCCTGCTGCCGCACCAGTGGCGCCACCTGACCGGCGGCACC
Source organism: Streptomyces sp. bgisy159 (assembly GCF_057707805.1). Lineage (NCBI taxonomy): Bacteria > Bacillati > Actinomycetota > Actinomycetes > Kitasatosporales > Streptomycetaceae > Streptomyces > Streptomyces sp. bgisy159. The sequence continues at coordinate 41,213 of NZ_JBYIQX010000051.1, forward strand.
CCGCTGACCCAGAAGTACGTCTCCTCCCGCGGCCCCCTGAAGATCCTCACCGGCATCGACTCCTTCACGACGTCGATGCTCTTCCACGGTGTGCTGCCCGAGGTCCCGGCCGTCGCCGACAGCTCCGGCCCCGACGCCGCCACGCTGCAGAACTACCTCGACGCGGAGAAGGCCGACCCGACCCGTCAGCAGAGCGACGACACCTACTGGACGGGCAAGGGCCTCGGCCGCGCCGCCCGCCTGGCGGAGATCGCCGACCAGACCGGCAACACCGCGGTGCGGGACGCCGCCCTGTCCGCGATCAGGTCCAAACTGAACGACTGGTTCACCGCCTCGCAGAACGAGACGGGCCACCTGTTCTACTACGACGACAACTGGGGCACGCTGATCGGCTACCCGGCCTCCTACGGGTCCGACCAGGAGCTCAACGACCACCACTTCCACTACGGCTACTACATCGCGGCTGCCGCGACGCTCGCCAAGTTCGACCCGGCCTGGGCCACTTCGAGCCAGTACGGCGGCATGGTCGACCTGCTCATCCGGGACGCCAACAACTACGACCGCACGGACAAGCGCTTCCCCTTCCTGCGTGACTTCGACATCTACAGCGGTCACGACTGGGCCTCCGGCCACGGCTCCTTCGCCGCGGGCAACAACCAGGAGTCCTCGTCCGAGGGGATGAACTTCGACAACGCCCTCATCCAGTGGGGCATCGCGACCGGCGACAAGGCCGTCCGCGACGCCGGCATCTACATGTACACCACGCAGGCCGCCGCCATTCAGGACTACTGGTTCGACACCGAGGGTGACATCTACCCCGGCGACTTCCAGCACGAGGAAGTCGGCATGGTGTGGGGCAACGGCGGTGCCTACTCGACCTGGTTCTCCAGCGCGCCCGAGCAGATCCAGGGCATCAACCTGCTGCCGGTGACCGGCGGCCACCTGTACCTGGGCTACGACCCGGCGTACGTCAGGGCCAACTACCAGGAGATGCTCACCCAGAGCGGTAAGACCCAGCCGGTCATCTGGACCGACATCTGGTACGAGTACCGGGCCCTCGGCGACCCCGCCGCGGCCCTGGCCGACTTCAGGGCGAACAACTCCTTCACCTCGGAGGAGGGCGAGAGCAAGGCGCACACCTTCCACTGGATCCGCAACCTCGCCGCCCTGGGTACCGTGGACACCACGGTGACCTCGGACAACCCGCTGAGCTCGGTCTTCGTGAAGAACGGCGCACGCACCTACGTCGCCGCCGATGCCACCGGCGCGGGGTCGACGGTCCACTTCTCCGACGGAACCACCGTCGAGGTCGGCGCCGGGCGGACCGTCGCCACAGGAGCGCAGAACTGGGAGGGCGGCAACGGCGCTCCGCCGGTCACGGACTCCCCGTCGCCGAGCCCGGACCCCTCCACGTCGCCCAGCACGTCCCCGCCGCCCGGCGGCGGGAACTCCGCCACCCTGTACGCGCAGAGCGACGGTTCGCTGAGCGCCGACCCGGGCGCCTCGGGCAGTGTCCAGGTGACCTCCGGTGACGGTGCCAACCACGACGGCAGCCCCTACCGGCCGGTGACGCTGACCGCCACCGGACTGACCGGTACGTTCGACGGCGGCACCCCGACGTTCGACCTCGCGGTCGACGCGGGCGGCGCGGTCGGCAACGCCGTCCAGCTGCGACTGTCCTACGACTGCACCGGCGACGGCACCTGGAACCGGGTGGAGACCTACCACTACTTCGCCACCGACCCGGTTCCCGGCTGGGAGCACTACACCCAGACCTCCGCCCTGCTCTCGGCCACCGGTACGGCCTGCGACCTGGACAACGGCACGGTCCGAGCCGAGGTCTGGAACGCCCTCGGCGGCAATCCCGGCACGCTGGGCACCGGCGACCTGTCCGTGTTCGACCTGCCCTACACGATGACCGACGGCGGCGGCTCGACCCCGACCCCGACCGCGTCACCGACGCCGACCGGGACGTCCGGTACGGGCACGGGTATCACCGCGCCGACGCTGTACCTGCAGGGCGACGGTTCGCTGACCCCCGACACGAGTGCTGCCGCAAGCGCCCCGGTGGCCTCCGGTGACGGCGCCAACCACGACGGCAGCCCGCACCGGCCGGTGACGCTGACCGCCGACGGCGTGAACCTCACCCACAACGGCGGCACCCCGACGTTCGACCTCGCCGTCGACGCGGGCAGCGCGGTGGGCAACGCCGTCCAGTTGCGACTGTCCTACGACTGCACCGGCGACGGCTCGTGGGACCGCGTGGAGACCTACCACTACTTCGCCACCGACCCGGTGGCGGGATGGGAGCACTACACGCAGTCCCAGGGCCTGGCCTCCTCCAGCGGCGCAGCCTGCGACCTGAACGGCGGAAAGGTCCGGGCCGAGGTCTGGAACGCCCTCGGCTCCGATGCCGGTGCCCTGGGCACCGGCGACCTCTCGGTCCTGCACCTGCCGTACGACTGACGGACCCCGATGACCGGCCTGGCCCTGCCCGCCCGGCAGGGCCAGGCCCTCCGAGTCCTTGCGCCGCGCACCGCCGACCGGGCGCACCGGGGCGAGGCGGGGCGGCATCCGCTCGTCAGATGTCCCGGAACTCATAGACAAAGCTTCTGACCTGTGCAAATGACCCCTCTCGAAGATCATCTTGCACGGTTGTTGCACAAGCCGAACGGAGCAGGACTCACGCGGCCCCGGTGTAGGCGCTCCGGACCGCGATGCGGACCTTGGAACCGGCTCCCACGACCCGGTGCACGTATTTACGCAGGGTAAACGCGGGATCGGCGTGTCCGAGTCGGTCCGCGAGCGTGTACACGTCTACCCCACCGTTGATCATCATCGACGCGTACAGGTGTCGGAGCGCGTGCATCATCACGTCGCGGGACTTCTCCCACCGTCGTCCCTTCGCGTCGGGCTCAAGGGGCTTGATGAGGCCGGCCGACGCCAGGGCGGGCTTCCAGCGGTAGGAGTTGAACCAATTCGACTGAATGGCGGTCTTCTCCCGGGTGTAGAAGATCAGCCGCGCCGTGACCGGGGAGCCGCCTTTGCTGCCCCACGGTCGGGTCACCTCGACCGGCGGGTACTTCTCCATGTGCTCGCGCAGGGGGATGGCCACGTCGTCGGTCAGCTCGACCCACCGGTCCTTCGGGTCCTCGTCGTCTCCGCCCTTGGGGAGGGCGTATGCGAGGAACGAGCCGTCGTGGACTACTTGCCGTTGCACGTGCACCATGGCGCCGTCTGGATGTGCCCAGTCGATATCTTCTGGTGACAGGCCGAATATCTCACCTTGCCGCAGACCCAGGCCGCGACCACAGTCAACAAGTGCTTTATAGCGGTCGGGAAGTTCGGCGCGGATCTTCTCGGTGTCCTCCCACGTTAGGGTCAGATTTGCCCGGCCGCCACCTCCTCGCTTCGGCTTGGCGTCCTGCACCGACTTGGCGAGGCACGGATTTTTGTGTATCAGGCTGTCGTCCACGGCCAGGTCAAAGACAGCCCGAAGATTGTCGAAGACCAGGCGCAGCGTGGAACTTTCGAGCAGCCTGCGACGGTCGTGCAGCCAGTCCAGCAAAGATGAGGCGTTCACGTCCTTTACGCGCATCTTCCCAACTGCGGTAGGAACGACATGCAGGAGAATCCGCTCCTTGTGGCGTCGGTAAGTCCGTGGATTCTTGTGTTCGTGCCCCTTGAGCCACGTAAGGGCGAGTTCACTGACCCTGATCTCCCCGGCGCGAGGGTTGATGTACGAACCGTCGTCCACTCCGGACCGCATCTTGGTCTCATGCCTGCGGGCTTCGACCTCGGTGCGGAACAGCTCTGTCTGCTGTACATCTTCCCTGTTGCGCCATCGGGCCTGCCACCGCTTCCCCGTCCCGTGATCCCGCGTCGGAACTTTGCCGTGTTCCTTGCAGGTCGACTCCCCGTCTTTCGGGCGCGACTTGTGCCAGCGATCGTACGGCATCGACTCAACTCCTAGTTTTCAACGGCCCTTTGAGTCTATTTGTGGACTCTTTTCAATCAGGGTCATCGTCGACGGCGAGATTGTCTGCCCGTTCATCGCGCCCTGAGTGAATTGGATGTTGATCCAGGCGAGCTGAAGATGTCAAATGCATTCTTGGGGTCTTCGCGACAAAGGGCGCAGAGTGGTAGAGAAGATTTCACCTAGACGAATGCTCGCTGAGGGTTTGACGAGGGCTCGGCGAACCCTCGTCGAAGATTCGCCTGTGTCCTTCGAGAGTTCGCAAGAGTCGTAGGTATTTCGCCGAAAGGCCCTCTGTTTGGTCCGGCCGGAATTCAATGCAAACGTTCGCCCACCACCACAGCGGAGTACCGCTCACGTGGTTCTTTCCTGCCCGCTTCGAACCGTTTTGGAGTGCCCATGCGTCGAACCACTGCCCGTGCGGAAGAAGCCGCCAGTGGCGCGGGGAACCGTTGTCCCTTGATGAGCGCGGAGGAGCTGGCCGACTTCCTGGGCGTACCTCTGAATACGGTCTACATATGGAATCACCGACACCAGGGGCCGCGAGCCCACAAGGTCGGCCGCTATTTGCGCTACCGCTGGCCGGAGGTAGAGGCATGGCTGGAAGCTCAAGCGGTGAATCGCGCGACCTGATCGGCCAAGATTGGCTAGTGCCCTTGTCCTTGGTCGGGCGACAGAACCCGGCGTACAGCCCGCCTCGCCCGACGCCACCAGCGGCTTTGCCTTGGAGAGGGCCTCCGACGTAGGTCGGAGGCCCCTTCTAGTGACGCGCCATCCTGAAACGGCACGGCCCCCTACGCCCGGTCGCGCCTGAGAGCCGTCTCGCCGAGCCCGAGGGCCATGCTGCCCATGAGCTGACGAGCGAAGTCCTCCAGGATCGAGGGGTTGGTAGCGAGAAACTCCATGACCCGCTCGGTTCGCTGCTCAGGCGAAAGCTCTTTCAGTTCCTGCTGCCATGCCAGGGTGGCAACACCGCCGTCCTCGACGTCGGCATTCACGATGAGGTTCCAGAGCGCCTGCTGGGCGTCCTCACGAGCGAGCCAAGTCATGAACATCTGCTGGAACTGCTCGCTCGTAACAGTGACCTTCGGGCCGCTGGGCGCGGTGGCCAGATCTTGGGAAGGCGCGTCAGCTTCTACCCCCGGGACGGCAACAGGAGGTGTCGTCGTGGCCCCGGCCCGCAAGGCCTTCTTCTGGGCTCTGCGGGCCTGCTGCTTCAGCACTA
>NZ_JBYIQX010000052.1:0-45030 GCF_057707805.1 Streptomyces sp. bgisy159
TTCCCCTGTGGCCCCCCCCCCCCCACACCCACTGGTCAGCGCCCCAGGGCGACTCCGCCGCCCGCCGTGGGGCGGGCAAATCGAAGGTGCCAGAGACTTGGTGACCTTGGAACGAATCTTTTGCGCGTCAGGAGGCAGGGATGGCGGTCACCAGACCGCCGCCGACGGTGCCGCTGTCCTGTGGCTCGGTGACGATGGCCGAGCGGGACATGCCCCCATGGCGGCTCTGGTGGGTGACTGGGGAAATGTCAGGCCTGGCGGGTCGGCAGGACGATCGACTGGCGCAGGTTGACGTGCTGGCGACGGCTGACGGTGTACGCGATGAGGTCGGCGATGTCCTCGGCGACGAGGGCTGGGATCGCCGTGAACATACCGCCGAGCTGCTCGCGCAGTTCCGGGTTGTCGATGTGCTCACCGAGTTCGGTGTCGGTCAGGCCCGGCTCGATGGTGCTGACCCGGACGTCGCGCGGGCCCAGCTCGGTGCGCAGTGCTGCGGACAGCTGGGTGAGGGCGGCCTTGGTGGCCCCGTACACGGCGTAGTCGGGGAAGGGAACATGGGAGGCGATGGAGGAGACGTTGACAAGGTCGGCGGTGCGGCCGTCGGCGGCGGCTGCGGTGAGGTCGGGGGTGAACGCGCGGATGACGCGCAGGGCGCCGGTGAGGTTGGTGTCGATCATGCGGGTCCACTCGTCAAGCCGGCCCTCGGCGAGGGGGTTGGGAAGCATCACGCCGGCGTTGTTGACCACCAGGTCGACCCGGCCGTAGGCATCGTGGACGGCCTTGGCGGCGGCGTCGACGGAGGCCTGGTCGGTGACGTCGGCGGTGACGGCCAGGGCTTGGCCCCCGGCGGCGGTGAGTTCGGCGGCCAGCGCGTCCAACCGATCGGTGCGCCGGGCGAACAGGGCGACGCGGGCGCCACCCGCTGCGAGCAGGCGGGCGGTGGCCGCGCCCATGCCACTGGCCGCTCCAGTGACGACGGCGGTACGGGCGGCGAGGGCGGGATAGCTCATGGGGTGCTCCTGGGTCTGCTACGCGGGCCGGTCCCGGTGGACCGGCCCGGCGGGTCGGTGCGGTAGGGCGGATGCGGACCACTCTGCGCCCGGCCGGGACGGCCAACTAGGGCCTGCCTTTCCCTGGGAGAGCCAGTACCCCCCTGGGCCGGGCGGCCGGGTCTGCGCTGCGGGCTGGAGAACGCGGGCTTGGAGATGGCGGGCAGCCGCTCGGCGACCGTATCGACCAGCTCGCTATGGCGGCCGGGTACGACGCGGCGGCCTGGTTGCACATCGCAGACCGGCACGAGCAGCCCAGCGCGCGGGGGCGGCGTCGCTCACGCCTCCGTACGTTCCTCGGCCGACTTCCCATCGCCCGCAGTGCGGGGGCCTGGCACCGCAGCCACTGCGAGATTGAGGCGAGCGTCCATGTCGAGGTTGACCTCTCCGTAGGGGCGGACATGGGACCAGAACAGCGGGGCCAGGCCGCGCCGGTCGGCCGGTGTCAGAAGGTCGGCCCACTCCGGCTCGCCGAGGATGTCCTGGAGCATGAGGGTGTTCACGTAGACCAGAGCGGACTGGAGGATCCGCAGGCAGAGGACGAACATTTCCTGCTCGTCGCGCCGGTTCGGGGACTGTAAATCGTTCGGGTCTGTTCCGTAGTCGGTGGTGACGGAGGGTGTCGTCAGCCCAGGAGGAACCGGTGGCGGAGGAGAGAGAAGCTCGCGCGACCGTACATCTGGCACTTGATCAGCTTGGTTTTGTTGTTGACGCCTTCGGTACCGCCGTTGTGGTGCGGCAGGGTGAGGGCGGCGTCGACTGCGGCGCGGTCCTTCTCGAGGCCCCGGGTGAAGGCATGCAGGTGGGGCAGGTCCTCGGCCTGGACCGAGGTGATCCAGGTGCTCAGCAGGGTGGCATTGCCGTCGGCGGGATCCAGCAGCACGGCGAAGTGGTGGATGAGGTCGGCCAGAGCGGTCATCTCGTGGCAGGCGGTGCCGGCGGCCTCGATGCGTTCCCGCTGGTGGTCCTTGAGCCGGTCGGGTCGGGTGAGCAGCTAGCGGGCGAGGCGCCGGGGCGAGAGTGCGGGCCGGTCGGCCTCGACTCGGCCCTGGTTGATGTAGCGGACGAGCAGGTTCGAGCTGCCGGTGTAGCCCAGTTCCCTGATCTCCTGGAGGAGATGGGTGACGGGGACGGCTGGGTTCTCCAGCCGGCGTCGGCGCAGGTGATCGCGGTAGGGATCCACGAGGGTGGGCCGGTACTTGGGGGCGCGGATGAGGCGCTCGGGCTCGGCGACGCGGTCGTAGCGCTTGACGGTGTTGAGAGCCAGGTTCAGGCACGCGCGCACTCAAGAAGTCCGACTCCGCGCTCGCGCAGGGCGTGGACCTGCTGCCAGCGCTCGCGGGTAGTGGCCGGCCTGTCTCCCCTCGGCCGGGGGCGGGCCCGATTTCGCCCAGCAGGTGCTGTGCGCGGCGACCTCCTTGCGGACGGCCTCGGCGTAGGTGGCCGATCCGTCCCGGCACACGGCCTCGATGCCCGCGCAGCCAGGCTTCCAGAGTGGCGGCTTCGCGGCCGGGCAGTACCTCGATTCGCTCACCAGTCTCGGCGTTGATGATGATCGTGGCGTAGCTGTGCCGGCGGGGCACCGACGGAATGCGCTGGTCAGCAGCTCCCCGCGTGCAACGGAGATCGTTTCCCGGGAAGAGATTGATCGTTTCCCACCGTGCAGGTCCCACGGGCTCCCGGTCAGATCAGGCAGGTGGCCTGTCCTCTCAGATCTCCTCAATCAATGCCGACAGACTCTTCGTCACATTGGAGGTAAGCAGTGTTGTCTTTCTGATCTTGAGAGCTTCTGATCATGGACAGAGTTTGGATCGAACCGCAGTGGCAAGAGTTCGGCATCGGCCCCCTGGCTGCCTCGGAGGCCATTGAGCGACTCTGTCGGTGATCTTGAGATTCCCCGGCGCGATGGCGTGATCATCAGGCAGGCTCGGCTCGGTTTCGAAGGTCGGACGTCTTCGTGAGGTGAGTTGGTGTCGCTGCGTGCTCGTCCGGGTGGGCAAGTTCCGTCGTTGACCGCGCAGGTGGCGCGGGCGAGTAACCCGAACGGGACGACCGCGATGTGGGTCCGTGACAGGCTGGACGGGTTGTGGCGTGATGAGGACTTTGCCGCCTGGTACTCGCGCAACGGGCGGCCGGGATTGTCCCCGGCCCAGCTCGCCACGGTGAGCGTGCTGCAGTTCCTGCTGAACCTCTCGGACCGGCAGGCGGCCGAGGCGGTGCGGTGTCGCATCGACGTGAAGTACGCCCTCGCGCTGGAACTGGACGATCCGGGCTTTCACCACAGCGTGCTGTCCGACTTCCGGGACCGGCTCGCCGAGAACGGCCGCGCTGACGCCCTGTTCGATCTCGCGCTGGCACGGCTGAAGGATGCGGGCCTGGTCAAGGCCCGTGGGCGGCAGCGCACCGACTCCACCTGCCTGCTGGCCTCGGTGCGTGAGCTGACCCGTCTGGAGCTGGTGCTGGAGGCGGTCCGCGCCGCGCTGGAGGAGACCGCCCGCACCAACCCGCAACTGCTGGACGGTCTGGTGGACGAGGACTGGGCCCTGCGTTACGGCCGACAGGTCCGCCTGGTCAGCCAGCCCAGCCGGCCGGCCACGCGGCTCAAGCAGGCCGGCGCCGATGCCTTCCGGCTCCTGGACCACGCCCGGGGCGCGGGGACCACTCCGGGCCCCGCTGTGGAGGCACTCCGCCAGATCACGATGCAGAACTTCCTCGTTGACGCTCACGGCAGGCCATGCCCGCGGGCTGAGAAGGACGGGCTCCCGCCCGCCCGCTTACGCATCGAGTCGCCGTACGGCCTGCAGGCACGCTGGGTGCGCCGCGGCCACCGACGCTGGACCGGCTACCTCGCCCACGTCACCGAGACCTGCGACGACAGGGGCGTCAACGTGATCACGGACGTGGCCACGACCGTCCCGACCGCGGACAGCACCGCCTTGCCCGGCATCCGCACCCGGCTCGAACGGCGCCACCTGCTACCCGCACAACACCTGGTCGACGGCGGCTACACCTCCGTCGCGCTGATGGACACCGCCGCCCGCACCCACCGCATCGAGGTCATCGGTCCCGTCGCGCCCGACAACTCCTGGCAGAGCAAGGCCGGCACCGGCTTCACCCGCGAGGACTTCGCTGTCGACTTCGACCGTCGTCAGGTCACCTGTCCCGGCGGAAAGACCAGCGGAAACTGGACTGAACCGCCCTCCCAAGCGCCCTATACCCTCGTGGCGTTCGACGCCCGGCACTGCAGCCCGTGTCCCCACCGCAGCGGGTGCACCCGCTCAACCGATCCACGCAAGGGACGAACCGTACACTTCCTCCCTCGTCGCCTCCACGACCTCCAGGCCCAGAACCGCGCCGACCAGCAAGATCCGCAATGGCGGCGCCTCTACGCCTCCCGCTCCGGCGTCGAGGGCACGGCCAATGTGCTGGCCAACGCCCATCAGATGCGCCGCTGCCGCTACCGGGGCACAGCCAAAGCGCACATCCAGCACGTGCTGACCGCGATCTCTGTCAACATCGCACGCCTCAGCACGCAGGAGCCAGACGACTCCACCTACCGGCCCCGACCGCCGACAGCATTCCAGCAGTACCTCGACGCCCAGGAACTGCCCCGCCCCCGCTGGTGGCGCCAAGGACAGTGACCAAGGAAAACCAAGATCACCGAAAGAGTCGCTCATTCGCCGCTTGGCGGGCGGCTACTGCGCGGTTGCGTGTGAGCCTGCAACGACCGACCGGGACTTCGGAACGACAAGGCGGGCTACGCCAAGGCTCAAGCCAAGATCGCCAAGGCGTGGGAAGCGGTGGCTTTGAGCCTTTCACCAGGGGCGTGTACCTGCTGGACCTACCCTGCGCCATGCCTCCGACTCCCGGGAGAGGTGGCAGAAGCGGTTCGGCCGGTGAAGGGCCTGAGGTGCGGGAGGCTTCAGCGCACCCGCGGTCTGGCCCGTTGAGGCCGCCGCCACATCTCTGACCAGGGATCGGCCGCCCGCAGCTTGGGAGTTGTACACCTGCCAGCCCGCTTGTCGACCTTCTGCCGTTCGGGGCCGCCGTACTCCAGGGGCTGCCCTGCTTGTCGTCGGTCTCGGGGCTGATGTGCTCAGTGCATGGGTGTCGTCGGCGCGTTCGACGATGGCGAGGTTGGCTGAAGCTTGTCGGTTGCCCAGGCCCACTCGGCACCGTCCGTTCACGGGTGATGAGGGACTCACCACGCCCTGATCACTGGACCAAGACTCCTGTTCGGCCAGCCAAGCCCCATGCTCGGAGGGATGCCATCTCACCCATGTGAACCACTGATCCACCCCCGCCTGGTCGCGTGAACAGCGAGTTCGAAGCGGCTGCGGGCACTGACGCGGCCCATCAGGTCAGCGGTAATGCGGCGGGCAGTGCGGACCGAGACGCCGAGACGGCGGGCGACGGTCTCGTCCGTGTGCCCGTCGGCCAGCAGATCGAGCAGGGCCCGCTCCTGGGCGGCGAGATCGTCGTCGGCCTTCGGGACCCTGTGGTCCACGGTCAGCGGACGAGATTCCTGCCACAGGAGGTCGAAGAGCTGACACATGGCGACGAGGACGGCGGAGCCCTTGACCACCAGGGCGCCGCTTCCCGAGGCGTCCGCGTTGAGCGGGGCGACCGCGACCTCCCGGTCGAAGATGAGCATGCGCGAGGGAACAGTGGCTCGGGTGCGAACCTCCGCTCCCAGATCGGTCAGCCATTGCGCGTACTCAACAGATTCCCGGTCGTTTCGGAGACTGTCGAGGTAGATCGTTTTGAAATTGACGCCGCGCTCCAGAAGCATCTGGTTCAAGGGTCGTCCGGCGGAACGATTTTGCGCCGTCTGCGCACCGTCTGGCGCACAGGACAGTACCTCGCTACGGCAGTCATACGAAAGCTGCTCGATCCGTGCGCGTATGGCCTCGATGCCGATGAGGCGCTCCACATCGCCGTTTTCCTTGGCTCTGACGGACTGCACGAAATCCTCTTCGAGTCGCGCCGCGAGAACCTTGCTCGCCGCCAGGTCGCTCTGAAGCCGCATCAGGTCGACTTCTTTGCGCGCGATCAGCGCTGCCAGTCCCAGCTGAGGGCTTATGGGCTGATATGCCCCGGAAGACTCCCATGAGGGCCGAACCAGTTGCTGCTCGGCCAATTCGGCGAGAAATTTTCGCACTTCTTCAGGAGACCACCCCAGTTCACCGGCGAGCTCATCCACACCGGCACTGGGCTTGCGCAGCATCTCCTGATAGACTTTGAGCTGCCGCTCCTCCAGCCCCAGGACGTCCACAAAGCACCCCCATGTCTGCCTTGTCACGCGAACCCGGGTCGGTCGAGGCCCCAGGTTCGAACAGATTCAACATTGACGTCCGGGGGAGTTGCAAGACTGCCCCGTCTTCGACGGCAGGATGGCCGAAACACGCTTGAGGAGTGCGGTGACTCCGCGCGGGACGCGGACCAGCAGAGAGTCGGTCTTTCTCCCCTGCCGGTCCGCGGACCCGTGCACCAACAACGTGTCCGCTCAGCGCAGACGTGCCCCGAATTCCCGGTGCAGTGCTTCGACCACGTCTGCGCGCACGGTGCCGATGGACTCCGAGGTCAACGTCGTCGTCCGGGACCGGAGCGTCACCCGGAGGGTGAGCGACCGGTGCCCCTCGGGCACCCACCCGTCACGGAACTCACCGATATAGGAAACGGCAGAGATCGCCTCGTCGACTTCCCTGACGGACTTCTCGATCCGTTCCCAGGCCACCTCGTCGGCGACCACCACCGATAGATCGAAATCCGCATCGGGCAGCTCGGGGATCGACCGGAAGGTGTTGTGGCGCGACGCGTGCCGGTGCAGCGGCCCGAGATCGAGTTCGAGGCAGGCCACCTGCACCCCGTCGATCCCCGCCGCCCGCCGGATGCGGGGCGGCAGGAGCGCGAGCGTGCCCACGGGGGTCTCGTCCGACCTGACGGCCAGCCGCGCGGTGCCGTCCGCCCACGCCGCGTCGCCCCCGCGCGCCCAGCCCACCCGGTCGAGGTGGGCATGGCGGACGATCAGCTCCAGGACGCCCTTGGCCCGCCGGAAGAGGACCGGTCCGTCCTCGCCCACGAGGGCGAGGACGAGCGCCTTGCCCATCCGCGGAAGCGGTTCGTACCGTCCCTGGTACGGCTGGAGCGGACCGGCCGCGAAGACGGTGCCGATCTCGAACACCCCGAACTCCGGGGTGTGACGCAGGTTGGTGGCGACGGCCTCCAACAGGCCGGGGACGAGCGAGGGGCGCAGCGCGCCGCGGTCGGGCGCTGGCCCGCCCTCGAACCGGACCAACCGGTCCACCGGGAAGCCGACGGCGGCCATCAGCTGCTCCGGGGGCCAGGGGTAGGTGATGACCTCCTGCAACCCGGACCGGTGGGCCAGCACTTCCCGGATCACGCGGTCCACCGGCGCGCGGTTCAGCGACCGCACGGGGTGCAGGGTCACGCTGGTCCGCGTCCTGGGGAGCCGGTCGTACCCGTGGATCCGCGCCACCTCTTCGAGGACGTCGTGGGCCAGGGTGATGTCGCCGGTCGAGCGCCAGGTCGGTGCCGTGACCCGGAGCGTCGTGTCGTCGATCTCCGCGTCGAAGCCCAGAGCGGTCAGCATGCGGTGCAGCTCGGATGTCTCCAGGGCCTCGCCGATACGGCTGTCGAGGAACTCCCGGGTGAGCTGCACCCGCGCCCGCTCCGTGGGCTCCACGGTCACATCCTGCATCCCCGTGATGCCGGCGCCGGGCACGACCTCCCGGAGCAGGTGCAGGAAGAGGTCGACGGCTTGGTCCACACGCTGGGTGTCGAGCCCCTTCTCGTACCGTGCCGACGCCTCGGTCCGCAGGCCCAGGCGCTGCGTGGCCGCCCGCACCGGTCCGGGCAGGAACGTGGCGGCCTCCAGGAGGAAGCGGCGGCCGGCCGCGTCCACCGCGGTGGCCTCGCTGCCCATCACGCCGGCGACGGCCACGGGCGTCGCGTCGTCCCGGACGACCGGGGTGGCCTCGGTGAGCTGGGCCTTGTGGCCGTTGAGTAGTTCCAGGGCGGTGCCCGCCTCGGCGCATCCCACCGACAGCGGCGGGGCGAGGCGGTCACGGTCATAGACGTGGGTGGGCTGGCCGACCGTGAACATCACGTAGTTGCTCAGATCGACCAACAGCCCGTTCGTGCTCTCGCCGATGCGGCGGAGCCGGTCCTGGACGTACCGCGGTGTGCCGGCCACCTGGTCGACGGTGAACTCCACGGTGGTGAAGCGCCGGCACAGCGCCGGGTCCAGCGTGCCGATCAGGCCGTCGACCGCCCCCGGCCGCGCGGCGGCTGGTAAGGTCCGCAGCGGCAGGCCGTAGATGACCGCGAACTCCCGCGCGATGCCGTAGTGCCCCCACAGGTCCGGCCGGTTGGTGAGCGACTTGTTGTCGATCTCCAGGACGACGTCGCCCTCGACCTCGACGACGTTCTCCACCTCGACCGTCTTCAGGGTGAGGTCGTGGGCGAGCTGCGCGGGGCTCCTGTCGGCGGGGAGGTCGACGAAGTCGGAGAGCCACTCGAGCGATACCTTCATCGTGCCCTCCTAGGCGAACTGGCTCAGGAACCGCAGGTCGGCGCTGTGCATCAGCCGGACGTCGTCGATGCCGTAGCGCATCATGACGAGCCGGTCCAGACCGACGTTGACGTAGAAGCCGGTCCAGCGGTCCGGGTCGAGGCCGCCCGCGCGCAGCACGTTGGGGTGCGGCATGCCGCCGGGCATGATCTCCAGCCAGCCGACTTGGCCGCAGGTGCGGCAGCCCTGCCCGGCGCACACCTGGCACTCCATGTCGATCTCGAAGCCAGGCTCCACGAAGGGGAAGAAGCCCGTCCTCATGCGGGTGCGGACGGGCCGCCCGAAGACGGTGTCCAGGATCGTGTCGACGAGGAACTTGCCGGCCGTCATCGGCATGTTCTCGTCCACCAGCAGCACTTCGTACTGGAAGAACGCGCGCTCGTGCCGGGCGTCCGTGCTCTCGTTCCGGTAGACCCGGCCCGGATATACGAACCGGAACGGCGGCTCGTGCTCACGCATGTACCGCACGCTCGCCCCGGTGAGGTGCGGACGCAGGCACAGGCGCTCCGCCCCCTGGCGTTCCTCGGTGCCGCCGAGCCAGAAGGTGTCCATGCTCTCCCTGGCCGGGTGACCGGCGGGGAAGTTCATGTGGTCGAACTCGTACAGCTCGGAACTGATCTCTGGGCCTTCGTAGACGTCGAAGTTGAGCGCGGCGAACGCGTCGTTGAGGTCGTACATCAGCTGCACGGTCGGATGCATGCCGCCCGTGCCGGGGCCGGGCCGCAGGCCGGGGAGCGTGACGTCGAACGGCGCGGACAGGGCGGGTTCCGCGTCGAGCAGCTCCCGCTCCCGCGTGTCCAGGGTGGCCGTGAGCAGTTCATGCGCCTCGTGCAGGGCCGCACCGATCACCTTGCGGTCCTCGGGTGCCAGGGCGCCAATGCCGCGCCGGAGCCGGAGCAGGGAACCAGACTTGCCCAGCACGTCGCGCCGGACGTCCGCAACGTCGGCCGGTGCCGAGGCGCCGCTGATGTCGGCGAGCGCCCTTTCCCTGATCTCCTCCACCTCACGCAGCAGAGATGCCGGATCGCGGGTGCGATCGGTCATGAAAGTCTCACTCTCTGGAAGTCATGGCCCGTCCACCGGGCAGGGCTTGGGTCGGCGCACCGTGGAGAAGGGGGGAGAGTGCCCCCGGGGCTGCCCTACGGTGCTTGCCGCTGGCGCCGGGGAAGGACTGCTAGCTCGACGCGTCGTGGCACCCGGCAACCCCGGGGCACATAAATCGGAACGCGGAGACCTTCATGGGCCGCAAGTGTGCCAGCCGCACCGCGAGCAGGCAAACGGACCGGCGGCCCGGCAGGTCTCAAATGGCTTGATCCCGCCCCGCCTTGCCGGTGAGCACGGAGGCGACGCGGGCCAGCGCCGGGGGGCTCGCCAGCTGCTCGTGGACCGCGTCGACGGTGTGCTGCTCGATCACGCCCGTGACGTACGGCCGCCACAGCTCGGCCGAGCCGGCGGCCACGGGCCGTCCCCGCCCGGCGTCGAAGGCCAGCACGTCTCCCGCGTACGTGCCCGGGGTGTGGTGGCGCATCAGCCGCACATGGTGGGCCGACGCCTTCATCAGGGCCGCAACGGCCTCCTCATCCAGCTCGGCGAGCGGGCTGCCCACGGTGCGGGCGGCGTGCAGCACCTGGCCCGGCGTCGTCCCGCCCTCCGGCAGCAGGGCGGGGTCCAGGCCCAGCCCTTCGGCGAACAGCCGGTGCTCATTGGCCGGGGTGGGCGCCGCGTCGTCGGCGGCCCGGGGGAAGGAGTCCAGCAGGGCCAGCAGCTCCACCCGTTCCCCGCGTTCCTGGAGTAGGCAGGCCACGGCGTGGGCCACGACGCCGCCGAACGACCAGCCCAGGAGCCGGTAGGGGCCCGTGCCCTGCACCCGCTGGAGCAGGCCGAGATAGTGCTCGGCCATGGTCGCCACGGAACCGGGTGCCGCGCCGGGGTCCGTGAGAACGGCGGCCTGCACGCCGTAGAGCGGCTGGTCGGGGCCGAGGAGGCGCGCGAGTCCGGTGTAGCACCAGCTGAGGCCGCTGCCGGGGTGGAAGCAGAACAGCGGGGTCGGACCGCCCTCGCGGCGGATCGCCATCAGCGTGTCGAGGCCGGCGGTCGAGGAGCTGCGCGTGCCGTCCTCCGAGGGGGCGGCCCAGGCCAGCATCCCGGCCACCGTCGGTGCCTCGTAGAGCCGGCGGACGGTCAGGCGCAGCCCCGCTTCGCCGTTGACCCGGCCGACGATCCGGGCGGCGGTCAGCGAGTCGCAGCCCAGGTCGAAGAGGTTGTCGTCGAGGCTGACGTCCGGGACGCCGAGGATGTCGCCGACGGCCGCGCACAGCGCCTTCTCCCGCGGGGTGCTCGGCGGCCGGCCAACCTGTGGAAGGGCGGCGTCGGGGGCTGGCAGGGCTTTGCGGTCCACCTTGCCGTGCACGGTGACCGGGAGGGCGTCCAGCCGCACGAACACCTGCGGCACCATGTAGTCGGGCAGCAGGGCGGCGAGGTGGCGCCGCAGCTCGGCGTCGCCGGGATCCTCGTCCGGCCGGGCGACGACGTAGGCGACCAGCCTGCGGCGGCCCGGCGTGTCCTCCCGGGCGAGGACGACGGCGCCGGTCACCGACGGGTGGGCGGCGAGAGCGGCCTCGATCTCCGCCAGCTCGATCCGGTATCCCCGGATCTTGACCTGGTGATCGGCCCGGCCCAGGTACTCCAGTTGCCCGTCGGCCCGCCAGCGGGCCAGGTCGCCCGTGCGGTACATGCGGGTGCCGGGCGCACCATACGGGTCGGGCCGGAAGGCGGCGGCCGTCATGGTCGGCCGGTTGAGGTAGCCGCGGGCGATCCCGGCACCGGCCAGGTACAGCTCGCCCATCACCTGCGCCGGCAGGAGTTCCCCGGCCGGGCCCAGGACGTAGGCCCGGTCACCGGGAACGGGCCTGCCGATGGGGGCGATGGCGCCCGGCGGCACCGGCGCGCGCTCGCGCGGGCTGTTGTTCCAGCGGTCCAGCAGGTCGCGGCGCTCCTCGTCCCCGACGACGTCGACGTCCCCGACCGGCAGGTCGGGCCGACGGGCCATCTGCTCCAGCACCAGGGCCAGCCGGGCGAGCAGCCGATCGGCGCCCCCGGGCACGGCGGCGCCGGACCGGTACGTCAGGTCCAGGAGCAGCTCCTCACCGGGCACGGCCATGAGACTGACGGGGTAGTGCGTCGCGTCGTGGGCGTCGACGGTGCTCACGCGCAGCCCGTGGACGGGCGTCTCCTCGTCGGGGCCGCCGGGGTAGTTCTGGAAGACCAGCAGCGTGTCGAAGAGGTCCCCGGCCCCGGCGAGGCGCTGGATCTCGGCCAGTCCGAGGTGCTGGTGGTCCAGCAGGCGTGTCTGGGCGTCCCGCAGCCGCCCGAGCACCCGGGCGACGGATTCGTCGTGGCGCATGCGCACCCGGACGGGGACCGTGTTGATGAACAGGCCGACCATCCGCTCTGCACCGGGCAGCTCGGGGGGACGCCCGGAGACCACGGTGCCGAAGACGACGTCGTCCCGCCGGGTCAGACGCCCGAGCAGCAGGCCCCAGGCGCCCTGCACGACAGTGTTGAGGGTGAGCCCCTGCCCATGGGCGAGCCGCGTCAGGGCGGCGCTCGTCCCGGCGCTGAGGGTCCGCCGCAGCTTGCGGGGGGCACCGGTGGCCCGCCCGCCCGGCACGAGATACGTGGGGCCGTCGACGCCGTCCAGCGCCTGGCGCCAGTGCGCCCGGGCCGCCGCGTCGTCGCGGGACTTTAGCCACTTCAGATAGTCGCGGTAGGGCACGGCGGGCGGCAGACCGGCGTCCTCGGGCAGCCGTCCGCCCCGCACCGCCGTGCCGTAGAGCGTCATCAGGTCGTCGACGAGCAGCGGCAGGGACCAGCCGTCCAGCAGGATGTGGTGGCAGGTCAGCAGCAGCCGGTGCGCGTGGTCGCCGAGGCGGGCGAGGGCGAACCGCACCGCGGGAGGGCGGCGCAGGTTGAAGCGGGCGGTGCGCTGCTCTTCGGCCAGCCGGGCCAGTGCGGCGTCCTGGTCGTCCGCGCCGAGTCCGGACAGGTCGTGCTCGGTGCGGGGCACGCGGACCCGGGTGGGGATGACCTGGATCGGCTCGCCGGTGCGGCGGTGCCGGAAGGCGGCCCGCAGGGAGGAGTGCCTCTGGAGCAGGGCGTCCGCGGCGCGCCACAGCGCGGCCGCGTCCAACGGCCCGTCCAGCCGGAGCACGAGCTGGATCGCGTAGGAGTCCTGGTCCGCCTCGTCGAACTCGGCGTGGAACAGCAGGCCTTGCTGGAGCGGAGAGAGTCCCAGGACGTCCTCGATCCGGGGTCCGCCGGCCTGTGCGGCCGACGGGGCGGCGGCCCCGTGGGGGGTGGTGGTCGGGGGAGTCGTCATGACAGAGCCTTCTCGTCTCGTCGCACCCACACGGCCGAACTCCTGCCGAGTTCCGTGCCATCGTGGCGGAAGATCGCAGTCTCGCACCGGACGGCCCGGTCGGCGGACGGCACGCCGCGGGCCGTGAGGACCGTGGTCTCGCCCGCGCGCGGCAACGCGCGGACGCGTGCAGTCATCCGGCCGAGGACCATCGGCGTGGCCACCGGGTCGAACGTCCAGCCGCCCGGGCAGTCCAGCACCGCCCAGACCAGCTCGGGCCGGACCAGTCCGTCGTCGCCCGTGTGCTCGTCCCCGGGGGTCCAGGTGCACGCCGTGGTGCCGGCGCGGCCGGCTACCGGTCCTGGCGCCAGCCGCAGCCCGTGGTCGTCGTGCCGGGGGCCGCAGACGTAGCAGGTGTCGAAGGGGTGGCCGGCGCGGCCGGCGTAGCCCTGCTCGGCCCGGCGCGCCGTCGGCGGGTCGACGAAGCCGACGGGCTCCTGCGGTACGGCGCCGACCGCGGCCGAGGCGATGAGGTCGTCCCCGTCCCAGAAGGTGACGCGCCGTCCGGCGACGACCCTCAGGTCGGTCTCCAGCGGCGGCGGCGCGAGGAGCTGGACGACGACGTCCCCGGTGCCACCGCGCCCGCCGGTGCCGAGCACGGGGCGCGCCGCCTCGGCGAAGACACCGCAGGCGTAACCCCCGTTGGCGCTATCGGGAGGGCCGTTGTAACGCCGGCCGATGCGTACGTGAGTGGGCACGGTCCCTGGCTCCCTGGTCGGTGGAGAGGCGGACGGATCAGTCGCCATTCCCGCACCGCACCGAGGCGCGTCACAACCCCTACCACCCCCCTGCCCGCACCCCGGGAATCCGGAATGCGCAGGGGGCGAGGTCCCATTCTTCGCCGACGCGCGTTGTCCGCCGCGCAGGCCGTGTCTACGGTCGTCGGGCGAAAGGGTGTGTCGTTCTGAAGCAGTGCTTCCCGCAACAGAATTCGAGGCCGTATGAATGCCGAAAACGCTTCATGGGAAGGGCGCACGGCAGGCGCTCTCTTCCTGGCTCAGGCGGCGCGCCGGCCCGGCGCGGAAGCCGTTGTCGACGGAGAGGCCCGCCGCACGTACGGCGAACTGGCCCGGGACGTGGAGAAGCTGGCCGCCGATCTGGTGGCCCGCGGCGTCGGGCGGGAGGTGTCCGTCGGCGTCCTGCTGCCCCGCTCGTACGAACTGGTCGTCTCGATGCTGGCGGTGCTCGTCGCCGGCGGTGTCTACACGCCGCTGAACCCGGCGCTGCCGGACTCGCGGCTGAGCGCCCTGGCCGAGGACACCCTGCCGCCCGTGGTGCTCTCCCGTCACGCGCTGGACGACCGGCTGCCCGGCCTGACCGCCGCGCGGGGCGTGGCGCGCGTCGAGGTCCCGGCCCTGCTCGCGGACGCGTCCGCGCCGACGGCGGGATCCGCGGTCGCCGACCGGCACGCGTCGGCCGCCGCCGCGTACGTGATCCAGACGTCCGGTTCGACTGGCCGGCCCAAGAGCGTGCAGGTCGGGATGGCTTCCCTGATCAACACGCTGACCTGGTGCCGGGACGCATGCGGCATCCACGAGGACAGCCGGGTCCTGCAGGTGATCGCCTCCAGTTTCGACGCGTCGATCCGCAGCTATCTCACGCCCCTGCTCACCGGCGCCGCCCTGGTCCTCTTCCCCGAGGGCCCCTTCGACCCCGCCGCGCTGCTGGAGCACCTGGCCCGGGAGCGGATCTCCGTCTTCAACCCGGCCGTGCCCAGCCAGTTCCACCCGGTGGTGGAACTCGCCGCGGCGGAGGGCTTCCGGCATCTGGACGCGCTGCGCTGCCTGGCTCTGGGCGCCGAATCCCCGGACCTGACGGCCCTGCGCCCGTGGATCGACTCCGGGCACTTCCACGCCCGGATCCTGAACGTCTACGGCCCGACCGAGGCCGCGGACATCGCCTGCTACGCGGAACTCGTCACCACCCGCTGACCCCACGAAGGAGTTCCCATGGCCCCCCTCCACTCCGACACCACCGTCTTCGAGTCCGTCGAGTCCGAGGTGCGCAGTTACTGCCGCACCTGGCCGACCGTCTTCACCCGCGCCCAGGGCAGTCATATGTACGACGAGGACGGCAGGGCTTTTCTCGACTTCTTCGTGGGCGCCGGAACCCTGAATTACGGGCACAACAATCCGGTGCTGAAACGGGCTCTGCTCGACTACCTGACGCACGACGGCATCACGCACAGCCTGGACATGTACACGGAGGCGAAGCGGACGTTCCTGGAGTCGTTCCGGGACCTCATCCTGCGCCCGCGCGGCCTCACCTACAAGGTGATGTTCCCGGGGCCGTCGGGCACCAACGCGGTGGAGGCGGCGCTGAAGCTCGCGCGGAAGGCGACCGGCCGCGAGGCCGTGGTGTCGTTCACCCACGCCTTCCACGGGATGACGCTGGGCTCCATGTCGGTCAGTGGCGCCGCGGCCCGCAGCGAGAACCCCGGCATCCCGCGGCTGCCCTCGTACCACCTGCCCTTCGACCGTTACCTGGACGGTGACACGGGCGCCCCCGACGTCCGCTGGTTCCGGCAGCTGCTGGACGACAAGGGGTCCGGCTTCCCGCATCCGGCCGCCGTGATCGTCGAGGCCGTCCAGGGCGAGGGCGGCGTCAACGTGGCCCGCCCGGAGTGGCTGCGCGAGCTGAGCCGGATCTGCAAGCAGCACGACATGCTGCTGATCGTCGACGACATCCAGATGGGCTGCGGCCGGACGGGAACGTTCTTCTCCTTCGAGGAGTCCGGCATCGAACCGGACATCGTCACCCTCTCCAAGTCGCTGAGCGGGTACGGCCTTCCGCTGGCCGTCACCCTGCTGCGACCCGAACTCGACGTGTGGCGGCCCGGCGAGCACAACGGCACGTTCCGGGGCCCTAACCCGGCCTTCGTCACGGCCACAGCCGCCCTGCACACCTACTGGTCGGACAACCAGCTGGAGAAGCAGGTATTCACGCACGGCGACCAGACGGAGCTGGCGCTGCGCCGCATCAGCCACACCCGGGCTGGCGAGGGCGTCTCGGTGCGCGGACGCGGCCTGGTGTGGGGGCTGGCCTTCGACATGCCCGAGCATGCCGCCGAGGTCCGCCGCCGGTGCTTCGAGCAGGGCTTGGTCATCGAGACGGCGGGCCCGCGCGACGAGGTGGTTAAGCTGCTGCCCCCGCTCACCTGCACCGTCGACGAACTGGAGTGGGGGCTGGACGTGATCACCCGGGCGGTCGCCGAGACGGGGTGACCACCGCACCCGGCCATCAGGACCGGACGATCCGTACGGTACGGCGGTGCCGTACGGGCGGCCGGTGCGGCAGGTGCGCCGCTCAGGAGGCCAGGACCGCTGCGGCGTGGGGTCCGGCCGGGGAACCTGGCAGATGGGTCGGCAGCTCCTTGCGGCTGCGCACCCCGAGCTTGCGGTACACCCGGGTCAGATGCTGCTCGACCGTGCTGGCCGAGACGAAGAGCCGGGTGGCGATCTCCCGGTTGGTGTGCCCGCGGACGGCGAGCGCCGCCACCCGGATCTCGGACTCCGTGAGCACGGCCGCACCGTCCCCGTCGGCCGGATCCGCGGCCGGGTCGCCGGCCGGCAGAGCCCCCGGCCGCACCGACGGCACCGCCGGGGGCGCCGCGCCGTGCACCTCGGCCATGCGGCGGGCGCGCCGGGAGTAGGCGCGGGCGCGGGCCGAGTCGCCCAGCCGGTGACAGACCTCGCCCAAGTCCATGAGGACACCGATCGGCTCGTACTGGTCCCCGCAGGACTCCAGCACCTCCAGCGCCTCGGTCAGCAGCGGCAGCCGCCGCTCCAAGGGCGCCGCGGCGGCCCGCAGCCGCAGGGCACGGCCACGGTCGGCAGGGGCGCCGGCCGCCGTCGCGAGCTGCTCCGCGGTGAGCTTCGCCGCCTCCTCGGGGCGGCCCAGCAGGAACCAGCACTCGGCGGCGGCGGTGCGCCAGGGCACGACTCCGGGCACGTCGACGCCCCAGGCGCGCATCAGTTCGCCGCATCGGTGGAAGTCCGCCAGAGCGGCATGCGGGCGCCCCGCCGCGAGGTGGTGGCGGCCGCGGGCGTACAGGTACTGCAGGCCGTAACGGGTCTCGAACAGGGCCGCGGGGACCGGCCTCGCCAGCAGCTCGGCGGCCTCGTCGAGGTGGCCCGTGCGGACGGCCGTCAGCACGGCGACGCTTAGCGGCAGCCCGGACACCACTCCCCAGGAGGCCGGGGGCAGCGCGTCGAGGGCGGTGCCGCTGTGCTCCCGCGCCGCGTGCAGATCACCCAGGTGAAGGGCGGCCTCCGCCCGCACGGCGTGCAGGAGGGCCCGCCAGGCGGGGGCGAGGAGACGGGCCGGCCGGGGCAGCTGCAGGTCGCACCACTGGGCCGCCGCGCCGGCCCGGCCGGCGGCGACGAGCACGGTCAGGGCCGCGCAGGTCGTTGCGGTGGCGGTCAGGTCGCCGGACCAGGCGCAGCGTTCGGTGAGCACCTGCTCGGCCCGCGCGACGGCCTCGCCGGGACGGCCCCGGGTCAGCGCGTCGAGCAGGTGAGCGGTGGGGCGCAACCACAGCTCGGGGCCGGTCTGTGGAGGCGGGCTGGCGATGGCCCGCTCGGCGGCGGTCACGCCCGGGTGGGCCCAGGCGATCCATCGCGTGGTGTCGAGCAGTCCGGCGTTCACCGTGGGGTCGCCGCCGGCGCGGGCGCGCAGCGTGGCGAGCGCCCGGCGGGCCGCGTCGTGCCGGCCGTGCCACAGCGACTGATGGAGCAGGGCGCGGGTGTCGGGCACGCCGAGGTGCCCGTCCTCGGCGGCGCACACCAGGGCGTCGAGGTGGGCGCAGGAGCCAGCTGGGGACACCTCGAACTGCGCCGCGGCCAGCGCCGCCCGCACGGTCGCCCGCTCCCGCTCGTCGGCGCATCCCTCCAGCGCCAGTTCCAGGGTGGCGACCGCCCGCTGCCGCTCGGCGTCGCGCCGGTCCCGCTCGGCGGACTCCAGCAGCACAGGCACGGCCCACGGCTGCGGGGGCAGCCCGCAGGACAGCAGCAGCCGGGTCACCCGGGCGCCGTCCGCTCCGTGGTCGTGCAGCAGCTGCGCGGCCCGCAACCGCAGCGTCGCGCGCTCGCGCACCGGCAGCGCGGCCAGGATGCCCCGCCGGGCGGCGTCCCGGCGGAACACCCCGCCGGACAATAGGCCGGCGCCGGTCAGCAGGTCCAGGCACTGCGCGGCGGCATCGGCCTCCACGCCGACGAGTTGGGCGACCAGATCCGGGGAGGCGTCGTCACCGAGCACCGCCAGCGCCTGGGCGGTACGCCGCAGGCCGGGCGGGGAACCGCGGTGGATCAGGGACAGCACCGCCCGGACGTACGCTGAGTCGCCGTATCCGGCGGCGCCGCCCGCGCGGACGTCCTCGATCAGGGCCCGCAGCAGCAGCGGGTTGCCGCCCGCGTCGGCCAGATCCTCCGCCAAGCGGTCGGCTCCCCGCTGCCCGAGCGCGGCACGCGCCATCCGCAGCGCCCCCTCGTGCGACAGCGGGGCCACGCCCATGCTCTCGCAGTGCGGCTGGCCGAGCAGCTCCGCGCGGAAGGCGGTGCGCACGGACGGGGACTCCGGGCCCTCGGCGGGCAGCGCGCTGGCGGTGAGCACCATGGTGATCCGGGTCGAGCGCAGCCGGCGTACCAGGTAGAGCAGGCAGTGCAGGGACGGGGCGTCCGCCCAGTGGACGTCGTCGACGGCGATCACCACGGCCGTGCCCTCGGCGAGTTCCAGCAGCGGCAAGGTCAGTTCGCGCAGCGACCGGGCCAGTTCAGGGCCGACCGTGCCGAACCCGTCCGTGTCCTGCGGCGCCCGGGCGGCCGCCCGCTGGAGCGACCCGGCGGCCTGGGCGGCAAGCCCGTCGGGCAGCCGGACGCTGTGCAGCAGCTGCTCGAACACGCCGAACGGCAGGGAGTGCTCGGCTGCCGAGCAGGCCGCGTTCAGGACGAGGGCGCCGGCGCGGCCCGCGTCCTGCACGGCCCGGTGCAGCAGCTCCGTCTTCCCGGCCGACGGGGCGCCCTCGATCAGTGCGGCGCCGCCGGTGCCCACCGCACCGCGCCGGAACGACGCCTCCAGCCGGAGAAGTTGTTCGTCCCGTTCGACCAGGTACACCGGTTGATCCCCCCCAAGGTGCGCGCGGTGGTGAGCGGAGCGGGCCGGTCAGGCCACGGGCGCCTCGCGGTTGCCGAGCACGTACAACAGGGCCGCCGCCGCCGCGGACTCCTTGTGGTAGGCCTGGCTGCGGACCAGCGACAGGGGGCCGTCGATGACCTCGGAGGTGGCCTCCAGCTCCCGGATGGCTGGCAGGTCGTGCATGAAGAGGGCCTCCGTGCCGCCGCTGAAGCGGCGCATGGTGTCCGCCGTGACGGCAAACGGACGGAAGGCGTCCGCCCAGTCGTCCTCCTCGTAGGGCACGCCCATGGACTGCCAGCGCGTGGTGTACACGGCGTCCACCGGGTCGGGCGCGGCCGGGAGGCGGTCGTATTGGGTGATCGCGTCCCGGTCCGCCAGGGCGTTCAGCGCCTTGACCTCATCGTCGGTGAACCCGCGCCCGACCGGGCTGTAGACGTCGAGGGTGAGGCCCGGCGTCCTGGTCGCCAGCAGGGCCAGCGCCCGGGCGGTGTTGTTGACCAGCCCGAGGTAGGCGAGGCGCAGGCCGCGGCCGGAGGGGCCGCCGACGGGGCCGAAGTGGCCGCGCAGGGCGCACAGGTCGGCGATGGCCTGGGTGGGGTGCTCCTCGTAGCTGAGCGCGTTGACCGTGGCCGGCAGGGAACGCGCCAGCTCCTCCATCTCCTGCTGCGGGCCGTTGGTGCGGACGACCGCCGCGTCCAGGTAGTTGCCTAGGACCAGGCCGGTGTCGCCCCAGCTCTCGCCGGTGCCGACCTGGAGGTCGGCCGCGCCGAAGTGCAGGGTGTCGCAACCCAGAGTGCGGGCCGCGCTCCAGAACGAGGTCCGGGTGCGGGTGGAGGGCGCTGTGAAGAGCAGACCGACCTTGGCGCCGTCCAGCAGGCCGCGAAAGGGTGCGCGGGAGGTGCCGTAGGCGAACGCGACGTCGCCCAGCGCGGCGATGTCGCCCGCCGACAGGCCGGACAGGCTCAGCAGGGGCTGCCGGGGCGAAAACCTGGTGGCGTCCATGTGCTCTCTCCGATTCTTCTCGGTACTAGTGGGCGCTGGCTTGGGGGAAACCCGCGCGGGCAAACGCGTCCAGTCCGTCGGGGATGTCGAGCACGCCGCACTCCTCGAACAGCGCCACGGTCCGGGCGGAGGCGTGGACGATGCCGTTCAGCACGGACACACGGTCGTAGGACTCGTTGATGACGGTGGTGACGGTGTCGTCGCTGAGGCCGGCGTGCCGGAGCGCGGCACGGGCGGACCGGGTCGCCGGCTGCAGGGACTCCACGACGATCCCGGGCAGCAGCCGGGCGACGAGGCGGCGCTCGCTCGTGCTGAGCTGCCCCCACAGGTGCTTGAAGAACTCGGCGAAGTACGCGTGGTGCCGGCCCTCGTCGATGGCGTGGTCCTTGACGATGTCCCGGACCAGGGTGATCACACCGGTGTCCTTGGGCACATCGTTCAGCAGGGCCGTGATGAGCGTCTCGAAGACCACCACCTGGAGCAGCTGCACCAGTCGGCGATGGTCCGGGTGGGCGTCCGCGACGCCGTCGAGGCGGGCCAAGAAGGGCTGGAACTCGTAGTCCAGCGACTTGATGCCCGACCGGTGCTCCAGCTGGTCGACGGCGTCCATACTGTAGAGCGCGTGGTAGTTCTCGTCGACGCAGATCTTGAAGGCGTCCATGCGCAGGCGCCGGGAGAGTTCGAGCCCGCTCTTGTTGTCGGCGATGCGCTGGGTGGCCCGCAGGACCACCGAGACCTCGAACTCGGCGGTGAAGTTCAGCCACTGGTAGAGGTGCTGGGCCTCGACATAGCGCCTCAGCGGTGCTTCCTGGGCCGCGACCAGCGGGTGGTTCAGGTGCGGGATCAGGTGCTTGGGGAAGAAGTGCTTGAGAACGTCGCGGTCCTGCGGGGTGAGACGGCGGGGCGTGGCCCGCACTCCCGCCTTGTCGTACCAGTTCTCGAACACCTTCAGTTCGGCCATGGTGTACGTCATCGGTCAGCCACCCGGGGCGTCGGTCGCGGCACGGTCACTGCCAGCCGACGTCGCCGGCCGGACCGTCGCTGACCGCCACCCGGACATCGTGACCGACTGGCGTCTCCCCACCCGCCGCGAGCGGCAGCACGGCGGCGGCCACCAGGGCCGGGGCGATCCACCTGATGATCGTCTTCAGAACGGTCATGGCTCGTCCTTACCTTCATCGGAACAGGGGTCTGCTGCGGCATGACCGGACCGGACCCCCCGTGCCGGCCGGGCACGGAGGGGGCCGTCGGTCTCACAACAGAAACTTTGTTGGCTGTGAGGCGTGGAGAGAAGACGTAACCGCTGGCAGACAGGTGCGATGGCAAGGTGATGCCAGGTACCGGTCCGGCCCGTCAGGGGGCTCAGGCCGCCTGCTGTCCGGGCTTGCGCCACGGCACGCGACCACCGAGCGTGAGCCGTGTGCCCACGAACGAGGGCACCACCACCAGCGCGCCGAGCAGAATCCAGCCGGCGCCGTGCGGAACACCCAGCACCAGGCCGGTGACGAGCATCGGCCCGACGATCTCCTGGGTGTCCAGGCTCAGCCCGAACACCGCCTGGTACTCGGTCACCCGGGACTCGTCGGCGAGCATGTACGACAGCCCCCAGGCCCCGGCCGACTGGACCATCTCGCTCACCGTGAGCAGGACGACCGCCCCGGTCAGCAGGGCGTACTCGGTCACCCCGAACCCGCCTGCGGTGAAGCACAGCAGGGCACAGCCAGCGCCCATGGCGAGCGTGCCCCGCCACTGGGCCAGCGCCGCGCCCCCGGTCGTGTCGGTGCCGCGGGTCAGCCGGGTCTGCAGCAGCACCACCAGCACACAGTTGGTGACCGTGATCGCCGGCACCGTCCAGTGCGGCGCCCCCGTGCGCTGGATCAGCCACAGGGGCAGCCCGATGAACAGGGCCGAGTCGTGCAGGCAGCCGAAGAGGTTGGTGACCGTCGCGACGAGGAACGGCCGGTCCCGCAGGGCGGCGTACCCGCGCCGGGGCGGGGCGTCCGGCTCGGCCGCCGCCGCGGGCGGCAGTGTCATGGTGAGCACGGCGCACACCAGCAGTGCGGCCACGTCGACCAGCAGCAGCACCTTGTACGCCTGCTGAGTGCCCACGCCGATGGCCCAGGCGGCGCCCAGACTGCCCAGCGCGAACCCGCCGTTGAACGCCACGTAGGTGGCCGCGCGGACGCGTACCCGGGTCGCCGGGAAGATCACCGCGATCAGCCCGGACCGGACCGGCGACAGCAGCCGCTGCACGATCACCACGGCCCCGGTGACCACCACGAACCCGGCCAGGGAGACGGGCAGCAGGTAGCCGAGGAAGGCCAGCCCGCTCGCCAGGTGGAGCAGGGCAAGCAGGCGCCGCCGATCCAGCCGGTCCGCCGCCTTGCTGAACGGCAGGACGAAGACCATGGCGACCGCGCCGGCGGTGCTCAGCGCGACACTGATCTGCCCCGGGGTGCGGTGCAGCGACTCGGTGAAGAACAGCACCTGCGACGCGGTGAAGGCGCCGGCGCCGAAGGAACCGATCCCGAAGATGGCGAACAGCCTGCGCTTGGCCCGCCGTAGCCGGGGGTCGTTCTCCTCGGCCTCCATCGCCGCCTTGCGGCGCTCCTCCTGGTCGGCGTCAGTGCCGGTGTCGACGCTCATGCCCGCTCTCCCTTCAGTGCCGCGGCGCTCGGCAGCTCCCAGCCCGACAGCGTCACCTCACGCTCGACGCCGTCCTCCTCCCGGAGCCGCACGGTGAACCGCAGCAGATGGTGCACCCGTTCCAGCAGGCTGTACATGGCGTCGTGGTCGTCGGCCACCGCGTTGAGCATGTCCAACTCCTGGGTGCTGACCCCCGGCCGCATCGGCCGGCCCGGTGCCAGCAGCAGCCGGTGGTTGATCACGCCCGGCAGCTTCTTCAGCCGGTCGGTGCCCTCCACTCGCACCAGGCAGGTCGACGTGGGCGACGCGAGGTGGCTGAACTGGAAGGCGAGCCGGTCCTCGGGCGGCGGCGTGAACGGGGGGTTCTCCCCTAGCGCCAGGCACGCCGCGTGCATGACCAGGCTGGACCCGCCCGCGTGGGAGATCACCTCGTTGGTGTAGCCGCCCATGCGGCCGTTCACCTCGATGATCCGCGGCCCCCGCGCGGTCAGTTTGATCTCGGTGTGGGTCACTCCCCAGCGGAAGTCGAGCGCCTTCAGCGCCCGGTCGGCGAGATCCGTCACCTCGGCCCGGGCGGCGGCGTCGAGGTGGCTCGGGCAGAACTGCCCGGGCTCCCGGAACGGGGACACCAACCGGAGCTTGGACAGCGGCAGATGGACCGCCTTGCCGTCCGCGACGATGCTCTCCACCGAGCAGTAGTCGCCGTGGTGGCCCTGGTCAGTGCCGATGAGCATCTCTTCCAGGATCAGCTCCCGCTCGGGCGCACCGCCCTCCCCCGGGGTGAGCAGCTCCCGCACGAGCGCCGCACCAGCCGCCGCGTCGGTCACCGGGAAGGTGTTGCGGCTCGCGGAACCCACCGTGGGCTTGACGACCGCGGGCAGCCCCACGGTCGCCACGGCCCGCTCCCAGTCCCGAGGGTGCCGCAGCAGCGCGCAGCGGACCGCGTCGACGCCGTGCTCGGCCAGCGTGGTGCGCTGCACGAACTTGTCGGTGAGGGCGACCGCGGTCTGCGGCGACTGCCCGGGCAGGCCGTGCCGCACGGCGAGGTCCGCCGCCGTGCGCACGAGGCTGTCGGAATACGTCACCACCCCGTCGATCCCGGACATGTCCGGGCCGGGGCCGTCGGGGTCGTAGAACACCGGCGGGAGCATCTGCGACAGCATCGCGATGCCGGGGTCGTCCCGCAGCGGCCGCGGCACTGCGACGACGAGGTCGGCCACCGGCCTGAGGGTGCGCATCAGCTCCACGGGGCCCAGGGCCCCGGGCGCGTACAGCACCTTGAGGACCTTGCGCCGGCCCGTCACGCCGCCCTCACCCTCTCGTGCACGGCACCGGCGAACTCGCCGAGGGTGGGGTGGTCGAAGATGTCCCGCATGGACAGCTCCACTCCGTAGTGCTCGTTGAGCCGGCTGACCAGCTGCAGCACGGCGAGGCTGTGGCCGCCCTCCTCGAAGAAGTCGGAATCCGGCCCGACGTCGGTGAGCAGCACCTCCTTCCAGATGCCGGCGACCACGTCGAGCACCTCGGCCATGTTCTGGGTTCCTTCCGCTGTCGTCATACGTAGTGCATCCATTTCTGGGGATCGGGGGCCAGCCCTCGTTCAATTCCGGAGAGCAGGTCCGAGAGCATTCCGGCCACCAGTCCGGGCCGGCCGTCACCGACGCTGAACTCGTCGCGGGCCGTGCGGACCGTGCCCACGGAGGTGACCTGTGCGGCGGTGCCGCAGGCGAAGACCTCGCTGATCCGGCCGCTGCGGCAGCCCTCGCGCCACTCGTCGACGGCGATGCGCCGTTCCTCGACGTCCAGGCCCAGTCCGGGCGCCGCCCGCAGCAGGGTGTCGCGGGTGACGCCGGGCAGGATCGTCCCGGACAGGGGCGGCGTCACCAGCTTCCTGGCAGGGCCGTCCCGCTCGACGAAGAAGACGTTCATGCCGCCGAGTTCCTCCACCCAGCGGCGCTCCTGCGAGTCCAGCCAGACCACCTGGTCGCAGCCGTGCTCGCCGGCCTGGGCCTGCGCCGCGTACGAGGCCGCGTAGTTGCCGGCGTACTTGGCCGCCCCGGTGCCGCCGGGGGCCGCCCGGGTGTGGTCCTCGCTCACCCACACGGTGATCGGGCGGGGTTCGCCGAAGAAGCCCTCGGTGACGAAGGCGATCAGCAGGAACCGGAACTCGTCGGCGGGGCGCAGGGCCAGCCCGGTCTCGGAGGCGAACATCAGCGGGCGCAGGTAGAGGCTGCGGTGGGGCTCGCCGGGGACCCATGCCTCGTCGGCCGTGACCAGTTCCTCCACGGCGCGGACGAAGGTCTCCTCGGGCAGTTCCGGCATGAGCAGCCGGGCCGCCGAGCGGCGGAAGCGTTCGGCGTGCGCATGCGGACGGAACACGGCCGTGCGGCCGTCCGCGGTCCGGTAGGCCTTGAGCCCCTCGAAGACGGCCTGCCCGTAGTGCAGGCCGACGGTCGCCGGGTCCAGGGCGAGCGTCGCGTACGGCTCCACCCGGCCGTCGTGCCAGCCCTCCTGGCGGGTCCACCGCAGGGTGACCATGTGCTCGGTGAAGGCGGTGCCGAAGGACGCGTCCGCGGACCGCGCGGCCCGCTCCTGCGCGGTGGCACGCCGGGTGCTGAGCCGCCGGGTGAAGACGGCCGGTGCGGCATGCGTGGCCTCCGTGGCCGAGTCAGTGGTGATCATGAGGCATCACACCATCGGGGTGAAGAAGAAGGTGTCCCGCTCGGTGAAGCGGCCGTCGTCGTCGAGCGTGAAGAAGTCCGCGAACCGCAGGCCCACCTCGCGGCCGTCCTTGACCGTGCCGTTGAACGTGCCGTTGACGGCCACCCTGTTGCCCTCCGCCACCAGGGTGGTGACGGAGTGCCGGCCGTCGACGATGACGCGTTCGCCGCGGTAGAAGGCGGCCAGCGCCTCCCTGCCGACCAGCGGCTCGTACCCGGGCCGCCGGTAGACGGCCGTGGGCGTGAACAGTTCGACCAGTCCGGTGAAGTCCTTGGCGTCCACCAGGCTGTAGTAGGTGCGCACGGCTTCCTCGGGGGTGACGGCGGCGGGCGCGGGCCGGGCGGACGCCGCCCGCTGGAGCGCGTCCGAGACGATGGCCATGACTGCCTCCCTGTTGGTGTCGTCGTGGTGAAAGAAGTGGCCGCCGGGCAGGACCGAGATCGTCGCCGGCAGCCGGGTGAGGTCGCGCCAGGGGCCGAGGGAGTCGACCGGGGTGCCGGCGTCGGCGTCGCCGCCGAGGACGACGAGCGGCACCGACAGCGGGGCCTCGTCGCCGTGGACGTACGTCTCGCACGCCCGGAAGTCCGCGCGCAGGGCGGGGACGACCAGCTCCAGCAGGTCCTGGCTGGTGAGCACGCTGCTCGGGGTGCCGGCCAGCGCGCCGAGATGGGCCATGAGGGCCTCGTCGGACAGCAGGTGGAGCGGCTGGTCCCGCACGACCGGCAGGCTCGGGGCTGGCGCACCGGAGGCGATCAGCACGGCCGGCGGGCGGCCCGCCGCCTCCAGCAGGCGGGTGACCTCGTAGCCGAGCCACGCGCCCATGCTGTGGCCGAAGACGGCGTACGGCAGGCCGGCCGCCCGCCGGGCCAGCGGCTCGGCCAACCGGGCGGCGAGGCGGCGCATGTCCCCTTCCGGGGGCTCGGCCACTCTGCTCTCCCGCCCCGGCAGGTGGACGGGTACGACCTCCACCTCCGGCCCGAGAGCCTCCTGCCAGCCGCGGTACGCGGAGGCGCCGGCGCCCCCGTGCGGCAGGCAGAACATCCTGACGCGGGGATCGGTGACCCGGCGGCGGCCCGGGAACCAGGCGGCGTCGTTCATGTCAGGTCAGCTTCTTCCGTGAGCCTGGCGGACGCCTCGTCCTCGCTCATCGCCAGCAGCTCCAGCAGCAGTTCGGCGGCCGGTTCGGCGGCGTCCGGGCCACCGAGTTCCGTGGTGAGCCGGGTCGCGAGACGGCCGATGGTGGGGGCGTGGAACACCACGGCGGCCGTCAGCGGCAGGTCGAACATCTCCTGCAGCGAGCCAGCCAGGGCGACCGCCGACAGCGAGTGGCCGCCGAGGGCGAAGAAGTCGTCGTCACGGCCGAGTTCCGGCACCGCGGTGTCCAGCATGTCGCTCCACAGGACGGCCAGCAGCCGCTCGAGCGCCGTCACCGGCTCCTCATCGGCGCAGCCCCGAGGGCCGGCCGGGACCGGCAGCCGGGCCCGGTCCACCTTCCCGTTGGGGGTCAGGGGCAGCGCATCGAGCAGGACGAACGCCGACGGCACCAGATGGGCCGGCAGCTGTGCGGCCACGTGCGCCCGCAGCTCGGCGGGGTCCACGGCGCCGCCCGGGACGGGCACCGCGTACGCCACCAGCCGGCGCTCGCCGGGGGAGTCCTCGCGGGCCACGACGACGCCCGAGACCACCTCGGGATGGCCCACCAGCACGGCCGTGACCTCGGCGGGTTCGATGCGGTAGCCCCGGATCTTCACCTGGTCGTCGTTCCTGCCGAGGTACTCCAGGGTGCCGTCCCTGCGGTAGCGGCCGCGGTCCCCCGTCCGGTAGAGACGGCCACCGGGCCGCGTCCCGTACGGATCTGGCACAAAGGCCGCCGCCGTCAGCGCCGGCCGGCCCAGATAGCCGCGGGCCAGCTGGTCACCGCCGATGTACAGCTCGCCGGTGACACCCGGCGGGACGGGCAGACCGGCCGCGTCGAGGACGTAGATCTGCGTGTTCCACGTCGGCCGGCCGAGCGGCGGTGCCTCGCTGCCGCGCAGCGGTTCGCTGATGGTGACGCAGACCGTGGCCTCCGTCGGGCCGTAGGCGTTGATCATCGTGCGTCCGGCGGACCACCGCCCGGCCAGCTCGCCCGGGCAGGCCTCCCCGGCGACGACAAGGGTGCAGCCCGGGGGCAGCGCGTCGTCGGGGTCCAGCACAGTCAGCACCGCGGGCGGCAGGACGGCATGGGTGATGCGCCGGCGGTGCAGCAGCTCGCGCAGCGGCGGCCCGGGCACGCGCTCCTCGTCCAGCGGCAGCACCAGCGCGGCGCCGGCGTACAGAGCCATCACGAGGTCCCCGACCGACGCGTCAAACGCGGGGGAGGCGAACTGCAGCACCCGGCTCTCCGGGGTCAGCGCGAACCTCTCCGCGTGGCTGCCGGCGAAATTGTCCAGGCCGGTGTGGGACACGAGGACGCCCTTGGGGCGGCCCGTCGAGCCGGAGGTGTGGATGAGGTAGGCGGGGTGGGCGGTCAGCAGCGGCGTGGTGCGCTCGGCGTCCGTCACATCGGCCGCGGAGAGCCCCGCCAGCTCCGCGCGGATCTCCGGCGCGTCCAGCACCAGGGCCGGGCAGCCGGGGGGCGCGGCGGGATGCGCGGAACCGAGGGACAGCACGGCGGCGGGCCGGGAGTCGGCCAGCACGGTGCGCAGGCGTTCCTGCGGATGCGCCAGGTCCAGCGGCTGGTAGGCGGCACCCGCCTTGACCGTGGCGAGGAACGCGACGACGTAGTCGGTGGTCCGCGGCAGCGCCCCGGCGACGATGTCCTCGGGTCCGATGCCCCGTGCGATCAGCAGCCGGGCCAGCCGGCTAGCCGCGGCGTTCAGCTCCTCGTAGGTGAGCCGGTTCTCGCCGCACTCGACAGCGGTCGCGGCGCCGAAGCGGGTGGCGGCGTCCTCGAAGGCCTGGGGCAGGGTTCGGTTCGCCACTTCACGCGCGCTGTCGTTCCACTCGCGCAGCACCTGGTGCGTGAGCACCGGTCCGAGCAGGTCGAGCGTGTCGGCGGGGGCGTCGGGACCGGCCAGGGCCGAGTGCAGCAGCTGCCGGTACCGCTCACTGAGCGCGATGACCGACGCCGCGTCGTACAGGGAGGGCGTGTACTCGACGAGGAGGTCGAAGCTGTCCCCCTCGTCGATGGCCGCCACCAGGAGTTCGTACTGCGAGTGCCCGTTGTCGACCTGCTCCACGTTCCGGACGGCCAGACCGCCGGGGCGTCCGCCCGCGCGGACGGGGGTGCGCATGCCGAACAGCACCTGGAACAGCGGGCTGTGGCTGAGCGAGCGGTCCGGCTTGAATTCGTCGACGACCGTGTCGAACGGCAGCCGCTGGTGGTCGACGGCGTCGAACACGGTGGTGCGGGCCTGGCGGACCAGCGTGCGGAACGAGTCCCCGGCGCCGATCCGGCCGCGCAGCGCCACCGTGTTCACGAAGAACCCGATGAGCGGCTGGTACCGGCTGTGGGTCCGGCCGGACACGGTGGAGCCGACGACGACGTCCCGCTGACCGGAGAGCCGGGCCAGGAGCAGCTGGAACGCCGCGAGCAGGACCGTGAAGGGCGTGGTGCGCTCCGCCCGCGCAAACTCCCGCACCTTCTGCGACAGTCCGGCGTCTAGGCGCAGCATGTGCTCGGCGCTGGCGTACGACTGCTCGGGTCCGCGCGGCCGATCGGTGGGCGGGCCGACGAGCGGCGGGGCGTCGGCAAGCTGACGGCGCCAGTACTCGGCCAGTACGCCGCGTCCGGGCCCGGTCAGCAGCGCCTCCTGCTCCTCGCAGTACTGGTCGTAGGTCGCCGGCAAGGCGGCCAGTTCGGGCTGCCGTCCCTGGGCCGTCGCCGCGTAGCAGGCGTCCAGCTCGTCGAGCAGCAGGTCCAGCGAGACCGCGTCGAAGACGATGTGGTGGACCACCAGCAGCAGATGGTGCGTCGTGTCGGCGGTGCGCAGCAGCCGCGCGCGCAGGAGCGGGCCCCGCGCCAGGTCGAAGCCCGCGGCGACGTCCTTGGCGCAGGACCGCCGCAGTTCCGCGGCGCGCTCCGCGAGCGGCACCGTCCGCAGGTCCTCGACGACGAAGGGCACGTCCACCTGGTCCTCGACGAGGCGCACCGGCCGCCGGTCGCGCTCGGGGAACCTCGTGCGCAGGCTGTCGTGGCGGGCCACGACGGTCTCCAGCGCCGTGCGCAGCGCGTCCGTGTCGAGCGCCCCCTCCAGTTCGACGCGCCAGGCGAGGGAGTTGAGGGGCCGTCCCTGCGCCATCCGGTCGAGGAACCACAGGCTGCGCTGGGCCACCGACGGCTCGCTGCCGGCGGCCTCGTGCCTGGCCTCACTGATCACAGTTCTTCCTCTCCTGCCATGGCGAATTCCGCCTCCAGTTCGTCGATCTCCTGCTGGCTGAGCCCGCCGAGCGTCAGGTCCGACGGGGTCGTTCCGCCGCTGCCGGGCCGGGCCGCGTGCCGGGCCAGCCCGGCCAGGGCGCGCTCCCACAGGCCGGCGAGCGCGGCGACGTCCGGCTCGGTGAACCGGCCCGCGGGCCAGGAGAAGCCAGCCGTCAGCCGGGGACCCTCCGGCCCGTCCTCGGTGATCGCCACGATGTCCAGCGGGTGGGGCACCGGTGTGCCATCCGGGACACCACCGCCGACCAGCGGCTCGCCAGGTACGGCCGCCCAGTCCCGCACGGTCACCTCGGCGCCGGTGGCGGCGAACCGGCCGAGGTAGTTGAAGCCGATCAGCGGTGCGGGGGCTGCGGACAGGGCGGGGGCGGTGGCCGGGTTGAGCCACCGCAGCAGTCCGTGGCCGATACCCCGGTCCGGCACCTGGGCCAGTTGTTCCTTGACCCGCTTCAGCGCGGTGCCCGCGGCGGGGCCGCCCTTGAGGGCGTCGTCCGTGTCGATGCCGGTGACATCGAGCGCCACCGGGTAGAGGGTGGTGAACCAGCCGACGGTCCGGGACAGGTCCAGGCCGCCGAGGGACTCCTCCCGGCCGTGGCCCTCCAGGTCGACGAGGACCCGGCCGGACGCCGCGTGCCCGTGACCGGCCCGCCAGGCGGTGACCGCCAGGGCGAGCCCAAACAGCAGCACCTGTTCGGGGCCGGTGCGGAAGGCCTCGGGCACGGGCCCCAGCAGCTGCGCCGTGAGGCCGGCCGGCAGCGTCCGCTCCAGGGTGACGACCTCGTCGGCGGTGCGCCCCGGCACGCTCTTTGCCTGCTCCGCGCCGGCGTCACCGGCCTGCCCCACCCGCTGCCAGTACCCGGCCTCGGCCTCCCGAGCGGGGTCGATCGCCGTCCGGTGCAGCAGCCGCGCCCAGCGGCGGAAGGAGACCGGGACCGGATCGAGCCGGGGCCGTTCGCCCCGGGCCACCGCCTGCCAGGCCTGCGCCAGATCGTCCCCGATGATGCGCCAGGACACGCCATCGACCGCCAAGTGGTGGACGAGGAGCAGCAGTTGTCCCGGCGCGTCGGGACCGGCGTCCCACCATACGGCGTCGACCATGCGGCCCGCCTCGGGGACCAGCCGGGCGGCGGCCTCCGCTTCGTGGCGGTCCCGCAGACTGGCTCCCGCCGCCGCCCCGGCCGGGTCCGCCTCGACGCGGGTCAGCACGTCCTCGGCCGACCGGGAGCCCGGTGCGGGCACCTCCAGCAGCTCCTCGCCCTGCTCGGTCGTGACCAGCGCGGCGCGCAGCATGTCGTGCCGGTCCAGCAACGCCTGCAGAACCTCGGCGAGCTGACGATCCGTCATCCCGAGCGGGGTGCTCACCAGCAGGGACTGGTGGAAGCCCGCGGTCGGGCCACCCTGGCCGCGCCACCAGCACATGATCGGCGTCAGCGGGACCGTGCCGCTGCCGTCGTCCTCCGCGGCCCCGCCCTCGTCGGCACCGGTGACCGCCGCCACCTGGGCCAGGGCGCGGGGGGTCCGGTGCTCGAAGACCTGCCGCGGAGTGAGCTGGAGACCGACCCGCCGGGCCCTGCCGACCAGGTGGATCGAGCCGATGCTGTCGCCGCCCAGGGCGAAGAAGTCGTCCAGCGGTCCGACTCCGTCCAAGCCCAGCAGGTCGGCGTAGAGCGCGCACAGCACGGCCTCCCGGTCCGTCGCCGGCCGCTCGGCGGCGTCCTGGCGCGGTGCCGCCGGCGCGGGCAGGGCAGCACGGTCGACCTTGCCGCTGACCGTGGTGGGAAACCGGTCGAGCACCACGATGTCAGCGGGGACCATGTACGCTGGAAGCGCCGCCGCGGCCAGCTCCCGCAGCTCCTCCGGGCCGGGGAGCGCGTCGCCGGCGCCGGTGACGTAGGCGGTCAGTCGCTGCTCCCCCGGCCGGTCCGTGCGGACCGTCACCACCACGCGCGCCGCGGCCGGATGCCCGGCCAGTACGGCCTCGATCTCGCCGAGTTCGATCCGCAGACCGCGGATCTTCACCTGGTGGTCGGCCCGGCCGAGGAACATCAGCGCCCCGTCGCCGCGCACCCGTGCCAGGTCCCCGGTGCGGTACATCCGGGACCCCGGCGGCCCCCAGGGATCGGGGACGAACCGCTGGGCGGTCAGTCCCGGCCGGCCGAGGTAGCCGAGGGCGAGCTGGTCGCCGGAGAGGCACAGTTCACCGGGGCTGCCCGGCGGCATGGGCTGGAAACCGTCGTCGAGGACGCGCGCCGCCGTGTTCCACACCGGCCGGCCGATGGGGATGTCGGCGCCGGACCCGCCCGCCGGGCAGGGCCAGGCGGTCACGTCGACGGAGGCCTCGGTGGGGCCGTACAGATTGTGCAGCTCCACATGGGGCAGCACCGCGTGGAACCGGTCGGCCAGCGCTGCGGGAAGGGCCTCCCCGCTGCACAGCACCCGCCCCAAGCTCCGGCAGCCGGCGGCCGTCGGTTCCTGGAGGAAGACATCGAGCATGGACGGCACGAAGTGCAGCGTGGTGACGCCCTCACGCCGGACCAGCTCCGCGAGGTAGGCGGGATCGCGGTGGCCGTCGGGCCGGGCCACCACCAGGGTCGCCCCCTCCAGCAGCGGCCAGAAGAACTCCCACACCGACACGTCGAAGGACGACGGGGTCTTCTGCAGCACCCGGTCGGCCGCGGTCAGCGGATAGGCGGACTGCATCCAGCGCAGCCGGTTGAGGATGCCCCGCTGCGGCACCAGCACGCCCTTGGGGCGCCCGGTCGAGCCCGAGGTGTACAGCACGTAGGCGGGGTCCAGCGGATGCCGGGGCGCGCGCAGCTCATCGTCGAGCAGCGGGCCGGCCGGCAGCGCGGCGAGCCGCTGTTCCAACGCGGGGTCGTCCATGGCCACCCAGGGCAGCGTGTCCGGCCGGGGGCAGGGCGACCGGCTGGTGGTCAGCAGGCAGACCGGCGCGGCCTCCTCCAGCATGAACCGCAGCCGGTCCGCCGGGTGGTCGCGGTCCAGCGGCAGGTAGGCGGCACCGCTGCGGGCGATCGCGCCGAGGACGACGATCAGCTCCAGGGACCGCGGCACGTCCACGGCGACCACCCGGCCGGGACCAGCGCCCTGCGCGATCAGCAGCCGGGCGAGCCGGGACGCCCGGGCGTCGAGTTCCCGGTACGTCAGCTCCGCGCCCTCGAACCGGACGGCCACCGCGTCGGGCGTCCGCGCGGCCCGGTCGGCCAGTGCCGTGCCGAGGGCGTCGTCGTTGATGCGGACCGTCTCACCGGTGCCCCCCGCGAGCACCTCGCGCAGCTCGTCCTCCGGCAGCGGCGGCAGGTCCGCCAGCGGCAGGTCCGGCTGGGCGGCCAGGTAGCCGAGCAGCCGGACGAAGCGCGCGGCGAGCCGCTCGATCGAGTCGGGGGCGAACAGGTCGGTGCGGTAGCCGAAGAGCGCCTCCAGCCCGTCCTCGCGCTCGGTGAGCCCGAGGCTGAGGTCGAACTTGGCGTAGGGGGCGGGCAGCGGGTACTCCCGCCAGTCGGTGCTGGCCGCGGCCGACGCGGGTTCCCGGGCCGGGGTGACGTCCAGGTAGGCCTGGAACAGCGGGTTGTGCGCGGCGGTGCGGTCAGGGCACAGCGCGGCGGTCACCTGGTCGAACGGGACGTCCTGGTGGTCGTAGGCCTCAGCCATGGTCTGCCGGGCCGCCCGGACCAGACCGCGGAAGGTCAGGGTGGAGTCCACCCGGCCCCTGGCGACCACGGTGTTGACGAACAGGCCGACCATGTCCCGCGTCTCGGGCCGCGAACGGCCCGCGACCGGCACCCCGACGCAGATGTCCCGCTGCCCCGAGTGCCGCGCCAGCAGCACCTGATAGGCAGCGAGCACGGCCGTGAACAGGGTCGCCCCTTCCTCCCGGCACAGCACGCGCAGCGCGGCGGTGGCCGCCGGGCCGACGACGGTGGCGGTCTCCGCCCCCTCGAAGCGCGTGCGGACGGCGGGCCGTGGCCGGTCGGTGGGCAGCTCCAGCAGGGCCGGCGCGTCCGCGAGGCGCTCCTTCCAGTAGGCGAGGCGGTCCTGGACCTCGCTCTCCGGCCCAGGCTCGCGTGTCCAAGCGGCCCAGTCCCCGAAGCGGGCGGTGAGCGGCGGCAGGTCCTCCCGGCCGCCGGCCGCCCGTGCGGTGTACACCTCGGCCAGTTCACGGAGCAGGATCTGGACGGACGCCCCGTCGCAGACGATGTGATGGACGGTGAGCAGCAGGATGTGGTCGTGCGGGCCGAGCCGGAACAGCACGGGGCGCAGCAGCGGGCCCGCCTCGAGGTCGAAGGGCTCGCGCAGGGCCGCCACGATCGCCTCGTCGGGCCGTGCCGGATCGGCGTCCCGGACCGGCAGCGCCACCGGCCCCGGCGCGGAGAACCGCTGGCGCAACCGGCCGTCGACGGTGCCGAACGTCGTCCGCAGCGCCTCGTGCCGGGCAACCAGCGCGGTCAGGCACTCCGCGAGCAGCCCGACGTCCAGGTTCCCGGGCATTCGCAGCGCCGACCCGAGGTTGTAGGCGGCGGCCTCGTCCCCCAGGTACTGGTCGAGGAACCACAGGGACTCCTGGGCGTGGGTCGCCGAGGCCGTGCCAGGATCGGGGCGGCGAGGCAGGGCGGGGCGCGGGGTCGGCGCGGGCCCGGTCCGCTCGCCCCGCAACTTCGCCAGCAGGGCGAGTTTGGCCGGCGACAGTGATCCCTGCGCACGGTCGGTGAGAGCCATGGGCTGTCCGTCCTATGCGGTCGCGGATATGTCGGTGAACAGGCGGAGCAGGGCCTCGGGCGCGGCGACGAACGCGTAGTGGTCGCCGTCGAGGACGACCTGCTCGGTGTCGCCGCAGGCCGTCCAGCCGCCCATCAGGCGCGGCTCGATCCCGGTGTCACGGCTCCAGCCGACGGAGGTAATGGGGCACGGCAGCCGGCGCGGCTCGGGCACGTGGTAGCGCTTGTTGACCTCCACGTCGTGCCGCAGCACGCCCAGGGCCAGGTCGATAAGCCCCGGATGCGGCTCGCCTCCCATGCCGACCAGCAGGTCGCGCAGCTCCTCGGCCAGTTCGGCGTCGGTCATCTCCAGGAACCGCCCGTACGGGCCGTCCTGCGGGGCGACCTCGGAGGAGACGACGAGCCGGGCGGGCGGCGGGGCACCGCGCTCGGTCAGCCGCAGCGCTGTCTCGTACGCGGCGAGCGCGGAACTGCAGTGGCCGAACAGGGCGTAGGGCCGGTCCAGGTACAGCAGCAGCTCCGAGGCCAGGGCGTCCGCCATGGCCTCGTAGCTGTCGAAGGGCTCCTCCCGCATGCGGTTCTCCCGGCCGGGCAGCTGCACCGGGCAGAAGTTGACGCCCTCATGCAGCACCGGCCACTGCCGGTACATGCTGGCGCCGCACCCCGAGTAGGGGAGCAGGAAGACCCGCGCCCGGGCCTCGGGCAGCGGCTCACGCAGAAAGAGTCGGCTACGCCGTGTGGTGGTCGATGTCATGGGTCAGTCCTCTGGTGGGCTCTGGAGACGGACGGGTCAGTACGCGACGGGGGCCCGCTTGAGCCGGTTCCGCGCCGTGATCGGCAGGCTTTCCCAGCCGTTGATGATGTTGGAGTGCAGCCGCCTGCCTGGGCCCGCCGGCGCGAACTCGGTGAAGCGGCTGAAGAGTTCGGCCATCACGACCCGCAGCGAAACCCGGGCCACGGTGTGCCCCACGCAGTAGTGCGGTCCGATGCCGAACGCGATGTGCTTGTTGGGCCGACGCCGGATGTCGAAGGTGAACGGGTCGGGGAAGACCTCCTCGTCCCGGTTGGCCGAACCGAGCCACACCACGACCGGGTCGCCCGCGCCGATGCGCTGGCCGCGGAGTTCGACGTCGCGGGTGGCGTACCGCATGAAGTGGTTGGTGGGCGACGACCAGCGCAGCGCCTCCTCGACGCCGGTGGCGAGCGCGGAGGAATCGCCCGCCCAGTCGTCGAGGGTGGGGGTGCCCATCAGCTCGTCGAGCGCGGTGACCGGCACCTGGGCCATGGTTACGCTGGCGCCGAGCAGCAGGCTGTAGCAGTTCGCGACGATCTCGCCGAGCGTCAGCCGCCGCCCGTCCAGCTCCATCCGCAGCAGTAGGCTGACGAGGTCGTCGCCGGGCGCCTTCTGACGGCCCTTCACCAGGTCCTGAAAGTAGGCGAACAGTTCGCGGTGGGCTGCCTTGAGGACGGCCTGCGTGCCTCCGGGGCGGGCGAAGCGGGGGTCGTCGGGGGCGATCGCGGCGGCGGTGAGTTCGATGAGCCGGGCTCGGTCCGCGTGCGGCAGGTCCATCAGGGTGCCGATGACCGCCATCGGCATCCTGGTCATGCGCTCGGCCAGGTCGTAGGGGCCGCCGTCGCCGAGCGGGGTGATCAGGGGGAGGACCGCGGCGCGGATCTGCTCCCGCTTCGCCTCAACCTGCTTGATCGCGAGGGCCCTCTGCAGCGGCTCCCGGAGGTCGGCATGACGGGGCGGGTCGGTCGCGGCCATCTGCCGGCCGCCCGCCGGGTCGTCGCGGCCCAGGAGCACCAGCAGCGTGCCGCGCTCGGAGGTGAACGTCGCGTGGTCGCGCAGGACGTGGTCGACGTCGGCGTACTTGGTGATGGACCAGTACGGCTGGCCGTCGGCCGCCGTCCGGCGACTCACCGGCGCGTGGGCCCGCAGCTGGGCCCAGGTCGTGTGCGGGTCACCGGAGCTGTACAGGCCGGGATCGGTCAGGTCGCCGAGGTTGTGCGCCACGGGGCAGCGCGCCGCCGACGGGGTGATGTCCAGCATGGTGGGTGGTCCTGTCCTTGGGTGAGGCCGGGCGAAGGCGGGGCGGCCGGACGGCCGCGCACGGCCGGGCGTCGGCTTGGTTCAGCCGTCGGTGGGGGCGGCGGCCTCGATCGCGGTGGCGAGTTCGGCGATCGTCGGGCGCAGGTAGAGCGTGCGCGCGGGGATGTCGACGCCGAACTGCTCGTGCAGGGC
This sequence comes from Streptomyces sp. bgisy159, assembly GCF_057707805.1. NCBI lineage: Bacteria > Bacillati > Actinomycetota > Actinomycetes > Kitasatosporales > Streptomycetaceae > Streptomyces > Streptomyces sp. bgisy159. The sequence goes on from NZ_JBYIQX010000052.1 coordinate 36,957, forward strand.
GGACAGCAGCTCCGCCGCCATCAGGGAGTGGCCGCCAAGGTCGAAGAAGTCGTCCTCCACCCCGACGGGTTCGATGCCGAGGGCCTGTCCCCACAGGTCGGCGAGCCGCTGCTCCAGTTCGGTGGTGGGCGCCACGTACTCGTTCCAGACGGTGCGGGGCTGCCGGCTCACCGCGGGCAGGGCCCTGCGGTCCACCTTGCCGTTGCGGTTCAGCTCCAGGTGCGGGCGGACCAGGACCGCCCAGGGGACCATGTAGGCCGGGAGGCGGGCGGCGAGCCGGTCCCGCAGCAGCGTGCCGAGGGCGGCCGGGTCGGTGGTGCTGGCTGCGGACTCCGCCGGGACGACGTAGGCGATGAGCCGCTGGCCCGTTCCGCCGTCGTCCTGCGCGGCGACCGCGGCGACCGAGACCTCGGGGCAGCCGGTCAGCGCTTCCTCGACCGCGCCGAGTTCGACGCGGTAGCCCCGCACCTTGACCTGCCGGTCCGCCCGGCCCAGGTACTCCACGGTGCCGTCGGCCCGGCGCCTGGCCAGGTCGCCAGTCCGGTACATCCGCTCCCCGGGGCGCCGCGGCGACGGGTGCGGGAGGAAGCGGGCGGCGGTCGCGGCCGGCCGGTTCAGATAGCCCCGGGCCAGTCCCTCGCCCGCGGTGTACAGCTCGCCCGCCACCCCCGGCGGCACCGGGTCGAGCCCGGCGTCCAGGATGGCCACGGACGTGCCGCTGACGGGGGCTCCGATCGGCACGGACGCGCCCGGCGGCGGGGTGTCGCTCGTCCAGCAGGTGGTGTACGTGGTGTTCTCCGTCGGGCCGTACCCGTTGGTGTAGACCACACCCGGGTGGGCCTCGAAGAGCTGCCGCACATGCGGGGCGGAGGCGACGTCCCCGCCGGTCAGGACATGGCGCACGCCGGTGAAGACGTCGATCCGGGACGCGATCGTCGCGTGCAGCAGACCGGTCGGCAGCAGCAGGACGCTGACCTGCTCGTCCCGTACGGTTGTGGCCAGCTGCTCCATCTCGATGCGCCCGGCGGGCAGCACCGCCAGCCGACAGCCGTTCACCAGGGCACCGAAGATCTCGAACGTGGCGGCGTCGAAGGAGACCGGGGACAGGTGGAGGAAGACGTCGTCGGGCCGGATGTCCACCCAGTCCGTGCCGCGCACCAGCCGGGACACGGCACGATGCGGTACGCCGACGCCCTTGGGCTCGCCGGTCGAGCCGGAGGTGTAGCAGAGGTAGGCGAGGTGGTCCGGCGTCAGCCCGGTGGGCGGCACGAAGGCCTCGGCCTCGACCGTGTGGTCGGCGGGGTCCAGGACGGCGATGCCCTCAGGCACGAGTCCGGCCAGGCCGGGCGGGGCGACGGCGACCCGCACCCCCGCGTCCTCGGTCAGGGCGGCCAGCCGCGGCGCGGGATCATCGGGGCTGAGCGCCAGGTACGCCGCGCCGGACTTCAGCACCGCCAGCAGCGTGACGATCAGGTCGAGGGAGCGCTCCATCAGCACGGCGACGACGCTCTCGGGGCCGACGCCCTGCGCCTGGAGGGCAGCCGCCAGCGCCCGGGCGCGCCGGTCCAGCTCCTCGCGGCTGAGGCTCTGCCCGGCGTGGCTGACCGCCGGCTCGCGCGGCCCGCGGGCGGCCTGCTCGGCGATCAGCTCGTTCAGCCGGACGGCCTGCTCCGGGGCCTGGGCCGAGCCCCAGAAACCGTCCGTGTTCGTATCGGGCGAGGTCAGCCGGAGCTGGGCGAGGGGGGTCCCGAGCGCGGCCCGCCCGGCGCTCAGGACGGCTCGTACGACGTGCTCGAACAGCTCCGTCTCACCCGGCTCCCACTCCTGGCCGTGCCCGCCGGACACCTCGACGGTGCCGTCCGCCGCGAGCCGGACCAGCGGACGGTTCTCCGCCCGCCCCTCGGGGTCGGCGGGCACACCGCTGAACCAAACGGTAGGCTCCGGCGACTCGCCGCCCGTCCGCGCCTGGTCCCCCAGGTCGACCAGCGCCTTCCCGGCCTGCGTCACCAGCCCGGCGAATGTCTCCGACGCGTCCGCCTCGAACTCGGCACAGCCCTCGCGTGTCTCCGGCCCCTCTGTCACCAGGCAGCCGACGGTGATCCGCTCTTGGAGGGTACGGCGGTACAGGGCGGCCACGACCGCCGCGAGGGTCTCCTCGATGCTCGTGTTCACGCCCCGGCCGTCCTGACACTCAGCGGACGCATGTCCGTCCAGACTCGGTCGATGTGCGCCAGGCATTCCTCCTCGGTGCCCTCCGTGCCTTCGGCGCGCCAGCCCGCAGGAATCTCCCGGGCGGCCGGCCAGATCGAATACTGCTCCTCGTGGTTCAGCACCACGAGATAGCGCACCGAGTTGTTCTCCGTCTGCGATATGGACACAGGGGTCTCCCCTTGGTGATTCATTGCGTTGACTGTTCTTCTGGGTTTTCCCGGGGCTCACAGCCCCTGCGAAGCGCTGCCTTCCTGGCCGTCCGCGGCCACTTCCACCAGGACCCAGGACGGCGAGAGGTGATGCTCCGTCACCTCCGAGCACAGGCTCTGAGCGGTCTCCAGCGCCGCCTGCTGGGTGAGGCTGCGCAGGAACATCGTCACCAACAGAAGCCCGTTCGCCGGATGCACATGGACGTACTGGAGTTCATCGCCGTAACGATCCGACTGGCGAAAGAGGTGCCCGATGTCGGTCGGTTTTCCCGGCGGTGGAAGAAAGAATGCAACAGCGATCCGCATGGCCTCGCGCTCGCGTGAGAGGGTGGGTGACAAAGAATTACGGCGTCATTCCGCTGTGCATACCTCCACCCGGTTGTCGTGATAGACGGCTCCGCCCCCCATGTCGGCGTCCCGCTCGGCCACCGTGGCGTTGACGCCCGGCGCGCCGCCCATGAGCCTCGACCAGTGGCCCTTGGTGGTCCTGGCGACCCCGGGGCGGACGGACCGCCCCACCCGCAGTTCCGCGGTGAAGGCGCCCCGGTTGTTGAAGACACGGACCTCCTGCCCCTCGGTCAGCCCACGGGCCGCCGCGTCGTCCGGATGGAGTTCGACCGTGGGGCCGCCGGCCCGGCGGATCAGCGACTCCTTGTTGGCGAAGGTCGTGTTGAGGAAGAAGTGCGACGCGGACGAGATGAGCACCAGCGGGAACCGGCGCGCCAGCTCCTCGTCGGCGGCCTCCCGCGGAGGGGTGTAGCCGCACAGCGGGTCGTGTCCATCCGCCGCCGCCGTGGCCGACACGAACTCCAGCTTTCCGGACGGGGTGGGGAAGCCCTCCGCGAACGGCAAGAAGGGGCTCGGGTAGTTCAGCCGGGCCCAGCCCTCGCGGCGCAGCCGGTCCAGGTCGATCCCGTCCAGCGACGGGTGCCCGCTGGACAGCAGCTCCCGGGCCAGTTCCTCGTCCGACGCGTACAGGCATGGGTCCTTCAGGCCGAGCCGGGCCGCCAGTCGGCGGAACGTCTCGGTGGTGGACAGGCAGGCGCCGGGCGGTTCGACGGCGGGCTCGTTCCAGGCGATGTACAGGTGGCCGTACCCGTCGTGCAGGTCGGCGTGCTCCGGCTGCATCGTGGCGGGCAGCACGATGTCCGCGTAGTCCACCGTGTCCGTGTGGAAGTGGTCCATGACCACGGTGAACAGGTCCTCGCGCAGCAGGCCGGCGCGCACGGCGCCCTGCCCGCCCACGGCGGCGGCCGGGTTCGCCCCGTACACGAACAGCGCCTTGACGGGCGGATCGTCGACGGTGGTGAGCGCCTCGCCGAGACGGGTCATCGACAGGCTGCGCACCGGATGGGGCAGCAGATCGTCGCGGTAGAGGGCCTCCCGGTCGCCGCCGAAGTAGCCGTCCGTCGAGTACGCGATACCGCCCCCCGGGTACTTCCAGTCGCCGGTCACCCCGGGCAGTGCGGCGAGGGTGCGCAGGGCCATGCCCCCGCCGGCGTGCCGCTGGATCCCCTGCGCGGCCTTCATCCCGGTGGGCCGGGTCACGGCCAGCCGCTCCCCCAGCCGCACCACGCTCTCCATCGGCAACCCGCAGATCCGCGCCGTGCGTTCCGGCGTGAACTCCTCGATCCGGGTGCGGAACTCGGGCCAGCCCAGGGTGTGCTTCGCCAGATACGCACGGTCCTCGGCGCCGAGGGAGACCACCACGTGGAGCAGTCCGAGGGCGAGCGCGGCGTCCGTGCCCGGACGGAGCGGCACGTGCTCGTCGGCGAGTCGTGCCGTACGGGTCAGGACGGGATCGATGGCCACCACATGGGCCCCCGACCGCTGGGCCTCCGCCACCACCTTCCACAGGTGGTGGCTCGTGGTGAGGGTGTTGGTGCCCCACAGCAGGATCAGCCGCGAGTGACGCAGGTCCTCCGGATCCATGCCGCGGCTGGTGCCCAGCGTGTACTCCGTGCCGACCAGTCCCGCGATGGAGCAGATGGTCATGTCGTGGCGGGAGGCGCCCAGCGTGTTCCACAGCCGGCTGCCCGCCCGCCCCTGGAGCCCCTGGACGTACCCCAGGTTCCCGGTCCCCTGGTAGGGCCAGATCGCTTCGCCGCCGTACCGGTCGATCACCTCCGACAGGCGTCGGGCGATCTCGTCGAGGGCGTCGTCCCAGCTGATGCGGACGAACCTGCCCTCGCCCTTGCGGCCGGTCCGGCGCAGGGGGTGGAGCAGGCGGTCAGGCGCCCGGGTGTGCTCCAGGTACTGGTTGACCTTCACGCACAGAGCGCCGCGTGTGTACGGGTGGTCAGGGGTGCCACGCAGCCCGACGGCCGTTCCGTTCTCGACCTGGACCTGCCAGGAGCATCCGTCGGGGCAGTCCAGTGGGCAGGCTCCGGGCACGATCTTCAGGCCGGACCTTGTGCTCGCGGGCGCGCCTGACATGGGAACTCCCCTCGTCCGGTTCATGGTTGCCGCTCCGTGCTCAGCAGCGACAGGAACTCGTCGGCCAGGGTCGTGGTCCCGACGCGGGAGCAGGGCCCGGTGAGCAGCACCCGCTCGTCGCCGGTGATCTGCACCTTCACCGACCCACCCGGCATGACCACAGTGACCCTGTCGTCGATGAGTCCCAGCCTCCGGGCGGCGCAGGCGGCGGCGCAGGCCCCGCTGCCGGAGGCCAGGGTGTATCCGGCGGCCCGCTCCCAAATCTCGATCCGGATGGTGCGCCGGTCCTCGACGGTGAGGAACTCGATGTTCGGCCGTGCCGGGAAGTGGGAGTGGCCGACGAGCGCGGGACCGAGGCGCGCGGCCAAGCTGACGTCGGCGTCGTCGACCGGTACGACGACATGCGGCACGCCGTTGTACACGGCCGTGATGTTCAGCCTGACTCCCGGGGCGAGGTCCACTGGTACGTCGATCAACTCGGCGCCGCCGGGCTGCCCGGGGTCGTGGTGCGTACAGGTGCCCAGGTCGATGGTGCCGACGCCGTCCGGACGGCCGCCGAGGCGCACGTGCACGCTCCCGCCGGACGTCCTGAGCGTGATCTCGTCCCGCTCGGTGTGGCCGTACTCGCGTAGGTACCGGGCGAAGACGCGGAGGCCGTTCGCGCTACGCGCGCACTCCGAGCCGTCCGAGTTGAAGACCCGCACGTCGAACACGTCGTCCCCGTCGGCCTGGGCGGGGAGCGGGCCGTATAGCACTCCGTCCGCGCCGATTCCGGTGTGCCGGTCGCACAGCAGCCGGGTCGCGTCCGCGCCGGGGGCGGGCGCCGCCTGTGCGGGGTCGGCGATCAGGTAGTCGTTGCCCAGGGCGTGGTACTTGACGACGGTGCTCATCCCTGGCTGACGGCCTCGGTCTCGAAGTCCTCGCCGTACCAGCGCTCGCTCCAGCGCGAGAAGGACACGACGGTGATGTCCCGGTACCCCTCGTCCTCGACCGGCACGATGTCTGTCACGTAGTGCCACAGCTGGCGGTCGTCGAAGGCGACGGCCTGGCCCTCCTGGACCGTCGTGGTGAAGATCGGCGTCTCCTTGTCCTCCGCGTTGCGCAGCGTGAGTTCCGCACCGGTAATGCCGGCCCTGCGGTAGACGGAGATCACCACGAACTCGTGGCCGTCCTGGTGGACGCCTTCGGGAACGACGACACCCTGCAGATCCTTGTTGGTGATGACCCGGTACTGGTGGACGTTGATCTGCCAGACGTCGTCCTCGGGCAGCGGGATCTGGGCACACGCCTCCCGGATGTGCTCGGTGAAGTCGACCTCGATCGGCTTGTAGTGGCGGCGGATCCCTCCCGCGATGGGGTTGAACTTGGAGTAGGTGACGTACGGGCGGTGCGGGAGCAGCTCGAAGTCCCAGGCACCGTCCTTGTGCACCAGCTTGTACTGGGAGAAGCGCCGCCAGCGGTTGCCGTTGCCGATGTACTCGTCGAAGCCCAGGTCGTCGAAGCTCTCCAGGATGTCGCTGCCCGTCTCGGGAAGGGAGAACACACGGAAGCCCTGCTCGTTGAGAGCCATGGGTGATGCCTTTCTGGTGGGAAGGCCGGTGAATGAGTCGCAAGCCGGTCTGACACCGGCACATGGGCGGGGTGGGGCGCGGGCTCAGGCGGCCGCCGACTGCCTCTCGCAGTGCTCAAGAACCCGGTCGAGGTACCGCTGCGAGCTGTTCAGGCGCACGCAGGTGCCTAGGGCGATCTCGCGCCCGGCGTCCGGATCGCGCTCGACGACCGGACCGATGACGTTCTTGTACCAGCCGGCCGCGTGGCGGGCGTCTACTCCGATGTGCACGTCGTGGTAGATCTTGCCCTCCGCCGGAAGCCCCAGCCGGTCCCACGCCGTAACCAGCTGACGGAACCTGCGGGGCGCCAGGAATTCGGTGACGCCGTAGTACCCGATGGCTCGCTGGTAATTCCGACGGGACAAGGCAATAGCGGCTGATATGTTGCCGCACTCCTTGGCTTCCAGCAGAAGATTCCGGTCGATGTAGTCCTGGTCCACATCAATGGAGGCGAGGCACTGGGAGAACAGCGTCGTGTGTACCTCTACGAAGTCGCCATTGCCCATCTCGTCCCAGTAATTCGCCGCGATCTCCATCTTCTCGGCACCCTTGGTGCCCACCTGCATGACGGCCAGGATGTCGTCGAAACGGGGATCCAGAGACGTCTCCTGAGCCAGCAGGAAGCGGATGTCCTCGGTGGTCGCCGACTTGGCCAGATGGCGGGAGTACATGGGGTGCGAACTCGCCGGGTGCTCCTGGATGAGGGCCTTGAGCCAGCGGACGTACTCCTTGCCCCCGGTGGGGTAGCCCTTCAGCCACGCCTCCGGGACCTGCCGGAACTCGTTCTCCAGCATGGCGTTCTCGAGGATGCTCGTGACGTCCCTGATGACCGGCTGCGTGTCCTGGTCCGGGCTGCTCGCCGCGGTCTGGCTGAACTCGTACGCGTAGACGTCCGTGAGCACGTCGTGCAGATGCTCGTGGCTCCGGGGGTCCCCGTCACGGAACGCCCGGTGCGCGAGTTCCCGGCATTCCTGGGTCAACTCGGCCCGTTCGCTGTAGTTCTCGGTCAGCCCTTGCCATATCGCGCTGGAAGGAGATTTCACCGCCTCCCTGAATATCTGCAGCAAGGGCAGGGCCATGCGCCGGAAATTCGACATGCCACCATCCTTTCGACCATCTTCCCTGTGAGCCTCCGGGTTCTCGACCCATTGGCAAACTGCGGTACGTAGAAAGGATTGAGCACGCCCAGGGCAACTGTCAGCCGCTGCGCCTGGCAGGGTGTTGCCACGTCAATACCCTGCCACGAGAGGGGGCAGGTGGGTCACGTTCGCTGGGGCGGCGAATCCCCTTGTTCAGGCGGCCCTCGGACTGTTGGACGACATCCGCCGCTGGAGCTCCCGCCCGAATGCACTCCGTCGCTGACGGCGTCGGCCTGAGCGATCTGCGAGGAGAGTTGTGCGGGGATGGTGGATAACCCCTTGCTGGAGGAGCGCTGGGACTGCTCGGTCAGTCTCAACGCCACTGCCATCGGCACCACGCCAAAGGGCTGCCTCCCACAGCCCCGTCACCTCCATCGACCCCGACGCCGGATGGTAGGTCCGCCCCACCCGCCACCAAGACCTCCCTCACCCTGGACGACCTGATCCCATGAACCGCCCCGTGTCAGGT
>NZ_JBYIQX010000053.1:0-44603 GCF_057707805.1 Streptomyces sp. bgisy159
TCCTCACACCTGCGGTGCGGCGGTTCCCCCCAGCAGCGCCGACGCGGTCCTGAGCGGAGCGGGCACGTCCGCCGGTACGGGCTGGAGGCTCTCGTGGCAGGTGAAGCCGAGGAGGGTCATGGCCCGGACGACTTCCCTGCCGGTGAAGTCGCGGCGGTCCTGCCGGGTGATGACCTGGCCCACCTGCTTGACCGGATACCGGCGGCGGCCGATGGTCACGGACTCACCCGTGACGAGTTCCGGGGTGACGCCCTTCATCGAGGCGAGCACCCCGCTCCTGGACAGCTCGAACGGGTACCGGGCGATGACGCAGCGCATGATGCCTCACAGGGGGAAGGAGGGGTACGGGCCGAGCGGACGGGCGGGGTCGGTCACCGGGCGAGGTTGGACACCCCCGGTGTCCGGTCCGGCCGGCCGACGGCGAGGGGCGCGGGGCGGACGCCCCAGGAGGCGCGCGGCCCGGTGAGGACGTCCCGCAGTCGGGTCCGGTCCGTGTAGGCGGGGCTGTCACGGAGCACGGCGAGCCGGGCCAGGGTGATCAGGCCGGTGCTCTGGTCGTCCCCGTCGCACAGGACGAGGTGGTCGACATGGGCACCGGCCATGAGGGACAGAGCCACCTCGACCGTCATGTCGTCACGGACCCGGGGCCCGGACGAGTCCCCGCCGTCCACCACGTCCCTGGCGTCGGCCACGGGCCTGGTGGTGCGGTCCACTGCCTGGTGCTGCGTCCGAGCCGACGTCATCGAGCCTCCTGCGTGAAGGGGTGGACTGGTGATCGCGTGGTTCTAGGCCGCCGAGCCGTGACCGGTCCGCCGCTGGGGCCTGCGGCGCGCCGCTTCACCGGCGGGACGGCCCTGTCCGGTGTCGCCCCCGCGACCCGCGCGGCCCTCACGGCCCCCGCGGCTTCCGCCGTTCCCGCGGGCCTCGCGTGCTCCGCCGGCCCCGCCGCCCCGGCGACCGCGGCGACTGCGCGACGCGGACGCCCCGCCGCGGGGACGCTCCGCGCTCGGCGTGGTGATGACGACCGGGATGCCGGACGGCGCCTGGGCGCCCGTGATGCGGCTGAGCTCCGCCTCGCCCGAGCGCACCTCGGTGATCCGGGGGGCGATACCGGCCGAGGCCATCAGCCGGCTCATGTCGCGGCGCTGGTCGGGGGTGACCAGGGTGACGACGCTGCCGGACTCGCCGGCGCGGGCCGTGCGCCCGCCACGGTGCAGATAGTCCTTGTGGTCGGTGGGCGGATCGACGTTCACCACCAGGTCGAGGTTGTCGACGTGGATACCGCGCGCGGCGACGTTGGTCGCCACCAGGACCGTCACGTGCCCGTTCTTGAACTGGGTCAGTGTCCGCGTGCGCTGCGGCTGGGACTTGCCGCCGTGCAGGGCCGCGGCGCGGACGCCGCTGCTCAGCAGGTGCTTGGTCAGCCGGTCCACCGCGTGCTTGGTGTCGAGGAACATGATCACGCGCCCGTCCCGCGCCGCGATCTCGGTGGTCGTCCGGTGCTTGTCCGCGTCGTGGACGTGCAGGAGGTGGTGCTCCATCGTGGTGACCGCGCCCGCCGAGGGGTCGACGGAGTGAACCACCGGGTCCGACAGGTAGCGGCGGACCAGCCGGTCGACGTTGCGGTCCAGGGTGGCCGAGAACAGCATCCGCTGCCCGTCCGGGCGCACCTGGTCGAGCAGGGCCGTGACCTGCGGCATGAAGCCCATGTCGGTCATCTGGTCGGCCTCGTCGAGGACCGTGATCGCCACCTGGTCCAGCCGGCAGTCGCCCCGGTCGATGAGGTCCTTGAGCCGCCCGGGCGTCGCGACGACCACCTCGGCCCCGTCGCGCAGCGCACCCGCCTGACGGCCGATGGACAGCCCGCCGACGACGGTGGCGAGCCGCAGGCTCACGGAGCGGGCGTACGGGGTGAGCGCGTCGGTGACCTGCTGGGCCAGCTCGCGGGTGGGGACGAGGACGAGGGCGAGCGGTTGCCGCGGCTCGGCACGCCGCCCGGCCGTTCGGGCCAGGACGGCGAGGCCGAAGGCGAGGGTCTTGCCCGAGCCGGTCCGGCCACGGCCGAGTACGTCACGGCCGGCCAGGGAGTTCGGCAGGGTCGCCGCCTGGATCGGGAACGGCGCGGTCACGCCCTCATGGCCGAGCGTGGCCAGCAGCCGCGGCGGCAGGGCCAGATCGGCGAACGACTCGACGGCGGGCAGCGCGGGCGTGATCGTCTTCGGCGGCGCGAACTCGCCCTGCGCGGCACGCCGCGGCTGTCCGGGCTGCTTGGTCCGTCCGGCCGGCCGACGGCCCTGGCCGCCCTGCCCCTGGCCTTGGCCCTGGGAACGGCGCGGACCGCCGGAGCGGTTGGTGCCGGCGCCCCCTCCTGCGGGGGCATACGAACGAGAGGTGCGGGCACGCTTCATGCGGAGCCTTCCTTGATGGGGCACGCATCAAGGAATTCCCGCAGCAGACGAGTGGCGCAGAGAATCTCGAAACGAGCCTGAGAAAAATGTGAGGGCGGGGTTTTCCTGTCTCCCGCCCGGAAACGAAGCGAGCCGGGGCCCGCACCCCAGAGGTGCGGGCCCCAGCTGCGAAATACGTGTCTGCGCCGGTGTCAGGCAGGAACGATGTTCTCGGCCGTCGGGCCCTTCTGGCCCTGCGCGATGTCGAACGACACCTTCTGGCCTTCCAGCAGCTCACGGAAGCCGGAGGTGGCGATGTTGGAGTAGTGGGCGAAGACGTCGGGGCCGCCGCCGTCCTGCTCGATGAAGCCGAAGCCCTTTTCCGCGTTGAACCACTTCACGGTGCCAGTAGCCATGTCAATCTCCTTAGGAGCCGGTGTCAGGGAACTCGCCGTTTGCGAACTCCGAGTCGCCGCGATGATTGCCCCGTCGGAAATGAACCTGCTGGGAACCACACCTGCAACTGATAACGACAGTAGCACGGCACGACCGGCCCCGCCCGGCCGATAATCCCCACCCGACCGGCGGCCGGGGAATACTCGCCGGACCCCGGATCTATTTCTCATTTCGCGGGAACAGATATTGCGCGTCGCGGGACCGGTGTTTCCTGCCGTGGGCCCCGCCCGCAGGCCTGTGACCTCCGTGGACGGCCGATGCGGGGGTGGCGACCGCCGCGCGCGCGGGCACGGCGGCGGACGCGCGGCGGCGCCGCTTCCGCGAGGAAGCTCACATCCGCCGCCGACCCTGCGTCATCCGCCGCCGCCCCCGAACCCGGCCTCCGCGGCGAACCTCACTGGTCGGAAAAGCCGATGTCCCCGATGGTCCACGCGCTCACGTCCTCCAGCGCGACGCGGTACATGCCTCCCGTGCCCGGGATGCCGAAGCTGCCCTGGAGAATCCGGGCGACATGGAAGTGCAGGTGCGTGGGTGTGCCGGTGGGCTCCGGGCCGGGGCCGGGGCCGTGGCCGTCGTCGAGGTCGCGGCCGTCCGGGGGGCCGGTGAACGCGGCGGCGAACCGCCTCAGTTGCTCGGAGTCGCTCAGGACTTCGGCGACGCGTTCCTTCCACAGGGCTTCAGGGGCCAGCCGTCCGGTGATGACGGCTCCCGGCGTCACCACGGTCAGGGACATCCGGCTGCTGTGCTGCGACTCGACCATCCGGGCGATCGCGACGAGCAGCTCGTCGGGGTGCTTCATGCTTCGGGAGCCTAGCCGGACGGCGGGTGCCGACGCGCGACGGGCACCGAATTCCCGTCGTGCCGGGCCGGATCACCGGCTCAGCCGGTCCCGCCCGGGCGGGTGGTCCGGGCCTGTCGCGCGGGTGCAGTGGGAGGGGCGGCCGGGGCGATGTCGCAGGTCTCGGTCGCGGAGTTGCCGTCCTCGCCCGTCAGATGGACGACGGCCTGGCCGCCGGGATCCTCGTTGTAGGCGATCGTGCAGGTCAGCTGGTGCAGGGCGGTGGTGTCGAGGCCGGCCAGGGGGAGGGGGACGTGGGCGGTGACCTCCCCGGCCGGCGCGGCTTCGACCGTGAGCGGGCCGCGGGGGGTGGCGGTGGGCAGGGCGGTGGTCAGGCCGGCGGCGCTGTCCTCCGGACGGGGGCCGTTGAGCAGGGCGAGTACGGCCTTCTCCGTCGGCACCGGCGGGGTCCCGGCCGCGTTCGGGTCGGTGTAATCGGGGCCGAACCCGGACGACGGCTGGGCCTTCCAGATCACCGGGGACAGCCCGCCGTCGGGGGCGCGGAAGAAGAGCAGCACGTCGTAGCCGTGGTCGAAGAACGCCTGGACGGTGGCGGGGCCGCCCGCCTCGATGACGTCGGTCTCCTGGATGCCGCAGGCGCCGAGGAGCGGCAGCAGCGCCGCCGTCGCGGCGACGGCGGCCGGCCTGGGCCAGCGCGTCCGCACGCGCGGCGTCCGCACCCCTCTCATGCCCCGGCCTCCTCCGCGTGCAGCGGTATCTCCACGGTGAAGACGGCGCCGCCCCCGGGCAGGTTCCCGGCGCGGATCGTCCCGCCGTGCAGCTTCACGTTCTCCAGGGTGATCGCCAGCCCCAGGCCGCTGCCCGCCGACCGGGTGCGGGCCGCGTCGGCCTTGTAGAAGCGGTCGAAGATGTGCGGGAGCGACTCCGGGCGGATACCGGGACCGCTGTCCATGACCTCGGTGACCAGCACCGGCGGGCCCGGGGAGCGGGCCTCGGCACGCAGCCGCACCGTCACGGGCGCGCCCCCGTGCCGCAGGGCGTTGCCCACCAGGTTGGCGAGCACGACGTCGAAGCGGCGCGGGTCGAGCCGGGCGCGCACGCCGTCGGCGAGTTCGGCACGGACCCGGCCGTCGGTCCAGTGCCGGTTGTGGAGGGTCTTGCGGACGGCCTCGGCGACGTCGACCTCGTCGGCGTTGAGTTCGGCGGCGCGGGCGTCGAAGCGGGAGATCTCCATCAGGTCCTCGACGAGCACGGCGAGCTTCCCCGTCTCGGCGCTGACCAGCCGTACCGCCCGCGCGGTGTCGGCGTCCAGGCGGTCCGCGTCCTCGTCGAGGACCTCGGTGACGGCGAGCATCCCGGCGAGCGGGGTGCGCAGTTCGTGTGAGACGTCGGAGGCGAAACGGCGGGCGCGTTCCTCGGCGTCGCGCAGTTCCCGCACGGAGTGTTCGAGTTGGCCCGCCGCCTCGTTGAAGGTGCGGGCCAGGTCGGCCAGTTCGTCGCTGCCGCGCACCGGGATGCGGGTGTCGAGCCGACCGCTGCCCATGCTGCGGGCGGCGCGGCGCAGTTCCCGCACCGGGCGCAGGACGCTGCGCGCGGCGAGCAGGCCGGGAATCAGCGCGATCGCGAGGCCGGGCACGGCGCCGTCCCGGGCCGCGGTCAGGAGCGCCTCGACGTTGACCTGTTCGTCGCTCATCGGCATGACGGCGTAGATGACGAGCCGGCTGGGCACCACGCTGTACGGGCCCGTCTTGAAGACGGTGGGCATGGCGATGGTCAGATAGGGCCTGCCGTCCTTGACGACCCGCTGGAAGCTGCCGTTGGGGTTGGCCAGTGCGGCGCGCCGCAGCTCGGGCGTGATGACGGTGGAGACGGGGTTCTCGCCCGAGGAGGCGCGCACCGAGCCGTACTCGGCGAACACCCACCAGGGGCGCGGCTTGCCCTTGCGGGCGATGTCGCGCAGGACCCCCTGGATGTCGCTCCCCCCGCCCACGGGGAACCTGAAGCCCGTCTGCTGGACCTGGTCGCGGAACGACGAGACGGCGGTGTCCTGGGCGGTCTTCAGCAGCGCGTTGCGCGCCTCGCGGTAGGTCAGCGCGGACGTCGTGCCGGCGCTGACGGCGGCGACCAGCAGGAACGCGAACAGCAGCCGGGTGCGCAGTCCGAACGCCCTGGCCCGCGCCCGGTCGCCGACGGCCGCTCGACCCGGCCGCGCCGCCCCGGCGCCGGGTGCCCGGCGGACCCGGAGCACGGACGGCGCCCGCAGCCGACGGGGGAGGCGGGAGCCGGAGGAGCCGGAGGAGCCGGAGGAGCCGGAGGAGCCGGAGCGGATGGTCACAGCGGTCCGAAGCGGTAGCCGAAGCCGCGCACCGTCTGCACGTAGCGGGGGCGGCCGACCTCGTCCTCGATCTTGCCGCGCAGGCGGGCGACGCAGGCGTCGACCAGCCGGGCGTCGGCGTGGTAACTGTGCTCCCAGACGTGCTCCAGCAGCTGCTGCCGGCTGAACACCTGCTCGGGGGCGGCGCACAGGTGCAGGAGCAGCCTGAGTTCGGAGGGGGCGAGCGGGAGGGGCCGGCCGGCCTTGATGACGGTCAGGCCGGCCCGGTCGACGGCGAGCTCCCCGTGCACCTCGACGGCCGTCCGGCCGGGGCGGCCGTCGTCGATGCGGCGCAGCACGGCCCGGATCCGGGCCTCGATCACCTCGGGGCGGGCGGGCTTGACGATGTAGTCGTCGGCCCCGGCCTCCAGGCCGACGACCACGTCGAAGTCGTCGCCGCGCGCGGTCAGCATGATGATCGGCAGCTGGCTGTGCTCGCGGACCTGCCGGCAGACCTGCACACCGTTCATGCCGGGCAGCATCAGGTCCAGCAGCAGCAGGTCGGGGCGGAACGCGGCCAGCGCGGCGAGGCCGGCCTCGCCGGTCGCGGCCGTCCGTACCTCGTGGCCTCGGCGGCGCAGACCGAGCTCGACCCCCTCGCGTACGGAGGGGTCGTCCTCGATGAGGAGCACGCGGGGCATCGGCGGTTCTCCCTCGGTGGTGGTCAGGACCGGGCCAGTCGGCGGCGGGCGCCGGACAGCAGCGCGTCGAGTTCGGCGAGCCGCAGCGGACGGGCGAGCAGGGCGAAGACGAGCACGACGACGGCCGCGCCGGAGGCCGCCGCGGCCAGGGCGCCCGCCCGGCCGGCCCCGACGGCCGCGAGGTGGCCGAGCACGGTGGCGGGTGCGGCGGCGACCGCCAGCCGGGCGTGCGCGCCGGCCGCCGACGAACGCCAGGGGCGGGCGACGCCGAGCCGACGGCTCAGCACCCGGCCGGTCACCGCCCAGCCCACGCACAGCGCCACCGAGTACGCCGCCGCCATGCCGGTCACCGTCCAGCGGGCCGGGAGCAGCTGCGCGGCGGCCACGGACAGTCCCGCGTTGAGGCTGACGATCACGAGGTTCAGCAGGAACGGCGTGCGGGTGTCGGAGAGCGCGTAGAAGGTGCGGGAGAGCACGTACTGGCCGGACAGGGCGACCAGGCCGGGCGCGAAGGCCATCAGGATGCCCGCCATCGCGGCCGTGTCGGCGGCGCTGGTCCTGCCGTGGCCGAAGACGACGGCCATGACCGGCTGGGCGAGGGCGAGCAGCGCGCAGGCGGCGGGGACGACGGCCGAGGCGGAGACGCGCAGGGCGTGCGAGACGTCGCGCCGCAGGGCGGGGGTGTCGCCGTCGGCGGCGGCCGCGCTCATCCGGGGCAGCAGCGCGGTCACCACCGACACCGTGACGATGCCGTGCGGTACCACCCACAGGACGTAGGCGTTGTTGTAGGCGCCGAAGCCGGGGCCGCCGTCGAGGCCGGCGGTGGTGGCCAGGCGGGTGGTGACCCAGTAGGCGGCCTGGTTGGCGAGGACCAGCAGCACCAGCCAGCCGGCGGAGCGCAGCGGGCGGGTCAGTCCGCTGCCGCGCCAGTCGAAGCGGGGCCGCCAGCGGAAGCCGGCCGCGCGCAGCGCCGGGAGGAGGGCGAGGGCCTGGACGGCGATGCCGGCGGTGGTGCCCCAGCCGAGCACGGCGGTCTCGGTCGCGTCGAGGGTGCCCCTGCCGCCCGTGGTCAGGGCGAGGTACAGGCCGAAGACGGTGATGACGACGACGTTGTTCAGGACCGGCGCCCACATCATCGCGCCGAACCGGCCCCGGGCGTTGAGCACCTGCCCGAGCAGGGTGAACAGTCCCAGGAAGAAGATCTGGGGCAGGCAGTAGCGGGCGAACGCGGTCGTCATGGCCGCCTGCTCGCCGCCGTAGTCGGTGTACGCGTCGATGATCGCGGGGGCCGCCCACACCGCGGCCGTGGTGATCACCAGCAGGGCGGCGACGCACACGGTGACGAGCCGGTCGGTGTACGCGACGCCGCCGTCGTCGTGTTCCTTGGCGGCCTTGACCAGTTCCGGCACGAAGACGGCGTTCAGCGCGCCGCCGAGGAGCAGCATGTAGACGATCGTGGGCAGGGCGTTGCCCACCGCGTAGCCGTCGGCGACCGGGCCGATGGTGCCCAGTGCCGCCGCGACGACGGCCGAGCGGGCGAATCCGGTGGCGCGGGCGACGACGGACCCGGCGGCCATGACGGCGCTGCCGCGCGCGGCGGAGACCGGCACGGCCGCTTCGGCGGGCCGGGGGCCGGCCCCGGAGCCGCCGGCTCCGGCGTCGGGTCCGGCGTCGGAGCCGGCGTGAGCGTCGGGGGCGGGTCCGGCGTGAGTTCCGGCGGCGGGTCCGGTGCCGTGCGGGAGCCGGGGCTCCGGCATGCTCCCGGTGCCGGCCGGCGCCGGGGTCGTCGGCGGCTTCACCGGCGGTTCAGATACGCCTGGAAGGCGCGGTAGAGCGTGTGGTTGGCGCTGCCGCCCAACGGTTTCTCCCATTCCCCCAAGGTCTCGACGACCTGTCCCCCGGTGCCGAGCTTCCACCTCAGCAGCCCGTACGCACGTTCCCCCGGGTCGAGAGTGGAGGGTACCCCGCGCATGTCGTAGACGTCGGCGCCGAGCGCGTGGGCGTCCCGCAGCATCCGCCACTGCAGGGCGTTGGACGGCCGCACCTCCCGGCGGTGGTCGGCCGAGGCGCCGGTCTGGTACCAGACCCGCCGGCCCACCGTGATCATGGTGTGGGCGGCGAGGATCTCACCCCGGTGCCGGGCGAGGTAGAGCCGCATCCGGCCCGGCTCCTCGGCGTTGAGGACCGCGTACTGGCGCTCGTAGTAGGCGAGCGAGCGGCCGAGCCGGAAGCCGTCGCGGCGCTCGGTGAGACCGAGCAGCCGGTAGAACTCGGGGAGTTCCGCGGCACTGCCGACCACCACCTCCACGCCCTCCTTCCCCGCGCGGCGGACGTTGCGCCGCCACTCCTGGTTGAGCCCGGACCACAGGTCGTCGGTGGTGCGCCCGGCGAGCGGCACCCGGAAGACGTGGCGCGGCTGGGCGTCCCCGTCCGCCTCGGTGCCGTCCCCGCCGCAGCGGCGCCAGTCCCGGGCCCGCAGCCGCTCGGCGACGGCGGTGCCGAGCGGGTCGACCTCACTGGCGAGGACGTCGCCGAGGCGGCGGCCGGGGCCGGCGAGCGGCTTCAGCCGGGCGGCGTCCCAGCGCCGGTAGGCGGGCGAGGGGCCGATGCGCACGGCGAAGGCGCCCGCGCGGCGCAGGTGCTCCAGCAGCGGATCGAGCCAGCCGTCGACGTCCGGGTCGGTCCAGTCGGCGACGGGCCCCTCGGGGAGGTAGGCGAAGTACTTGCGGGTGCCGGGGAACTGCCGCAGCAGCACCAGCGCCACCCCGGTCAGTTCCCCCGCCTCGGGATCCGGCCCCCAGCCCAGCAGCTGGGCGCGCCAGCCCTGCTTGACGTCGGCCCACGAGGGGCACTGCAGGAACCCGGCGCCGAGCGCCGCGCCGGCGGGGGACGACAGGAAGGCCCGGTACGTCCGGGCGGTGACGGGACGCAGGGCCATGTCCCCGTCCCCCGCCGGGCGCGTACGGCCGGGCGGCACGAGCAGCGCTGACACAGTGAGCCTCTCCTTCTCCCCGGGCCGGTCGCGGGGACGCACTGGATGCTCACAGCGGCCCATGACCGCTCCGCGCGGTGAATGTGACCGGACCATGACCGTTCCTCACCAGTCGCCGTCACATCGCTCCATGGCGGCTGACCTCGGGTTTTCCGGGCCTACAGTCACGGCATCGCCGTCCCGATCCGCTTCTCGCCCTCACCCGGAGGCCCCGTTGCCCCGCAACCGCGTACCCGCCCCCTCCCCCGCCCGCGACCGCGTCCCCGCCCGGGTCCGCACCCGGGTCCGCACCCGGGTCCGCGTCCGGGCCGCCGTCGTCGCGGCGGCCCTGCTGGCCCCGCTGGCCGCCTGCTCGTCGGGCGTGTCCGACGGCGGCTCCTCCGGCGGCTCCGGCCGCGGGGCGGGCCCGGACGCCGGCGGCCGCCCCGTCACGGTCACCGTCACGCCCTCGGGGCAACGGGCCCCGGCGGGCCGGCCGGTGACGGTCAGGGCCGCGGGCGGCACGCTCACGTCGGTGACCGTCACCGACGCCGAGGGCCACGGGCTCGCCGGCAAGGTCGCCGCCGACGGCCGGTCGTGGACCTCCGACCGCAAGGCCGCGCCCGGCACGGCCTACACCGTGGCGGCGGCGACCCGCGGCGAGGGCGGCACCGCCGGGAGCACCACGTCCTCCTTCACCACCGCCCCGGCCGACAAGGTCAACAAGGTCGACTGGCGGCCCGGCGCCCACTCCACGGTCGGCGTCGCCCAGCCGCTCTCCCTGGTCTTCGACAACCCGGTCACCGACCGGGCCGCGGTCGAGAGGCAGCTGAAGGTCACCACGTCGGACGGCACCGGGGGCTCCTGGGGCTGGATCCGTGACTGGTCGGGCCGGGACCGGGTGGACTGGCGGCCCGAGCAGTACTGGAAGCCCGGCACGAAGGTCACGCTGAACGCAGAGCTGAACGGCACCGACTCGGGCCGCGGCGGCTGGTTCGTCCGCGACTACACCACCAGCTTCACCGTCGGCGCCCGGCAGGTCGTCAAGGTCGACCTCGACAGCCACCGGCTCACACTCGAACGCGACGGCCGGACCGTGCGCCGCATCCCGGTGTCCGGCGGCACGCCCGGCGGCGACAGGCGCTCCTGGCGCGGGACCGCGGTCCTCATGGCCAAGGAGGGCACGATCAACATGAACTCCGAGACGGTCGGCCTCGGCGACGCCTACGACAAGATGGTCGACTACTCGATGCGCCTGACCTGGTCGGGGATGTACGCGCACGCCGCCCCGTGGAACGCCGCCCACTTCGGCCGGGCCAACCACAGCTCCGGGTGCATAGGGATGAGCGACGCGGACGCGGCCTGGCTCTACGGCCAGGTACGGCCGGGCGACCCCTTCGAGATCACGGGCGAGGACACCAAGGGCGTGGTCGCACCCGGCAACGGCTTCGGCGCCTGGAACCTCTCCTGGACCGAGTGGCAGGGCAGGAGCGCGCTGCACGGCTGACGCCGGGCGGGCTTCCCGGCGGGGCCGGCCACGGGGCGCGCCGCACCGCGCGTCGATCGCCACCGCCCCCGCGGTCCGCCCCGCCACCGCGCCCGGGCAGGGAATCTGCGCAGGAGTCGCACAGGGACTGCACACAGCCGTTCGAAAGGCTCGTTAGCGTTGCTGGCCGCGCCTCTCCGTACGGGTCCGTACGGGCGTGACCAGGCAGTCGACCCAGGAAGACCGCAGATGGACTACTGCTCCACATGTCGTCGGCACCTCAACGGCGCCCTGGTGTGCCCGGGGTGCGGGGCGTACGCCCCGGACATCGCGCCGCCGGTCGTCGTCGAACGCCCCGGCCCGGACCGGTCCGCCGGTGCGGCGCCGACGGACGCGTTCCCCGCCGCGCCGCCCGCCTCGCCGCCCGCCGCGTGGGACGGCGACGGGTTCGCCGCGGACGCCGGGGACCTGACGGAGCGGGAGCGGTCGTCCCCCGGCGGCCACGCCGGCACCGCGGACGCGCCGTCCGCGCGGCCGGGCAGGGCGGCGCGCCGCCGCCAACTGGCCCGTCTGAAGAAGCACCAGCGCCGGGCCATGGTCGCCACCGCCTTCGCGCTCGTCGGCGGCGGCCTGTCGGTCGCCACCCTGGACCGGGACACCACCGACCGGGCCCAGGCGGCCACCGCACCGGACGACCGGACCATGGGCGGTACCCGGGGGCCGCTGGAGGAGGAGCCCGACCAGCAGGCGCCGTCCGCCGCCCCGCGCACCGCCCCCGAGGACGGCACGCCGGCCGCCGGCCCGGCCCCGCGGGGGCCCGCACCAGCCACCCCCGCCGCCGGTGCCCCGGCGGCCCGGCCGGACACCGCCGCCGCGCCCCGCACGCTCGCCGCGCCGGAGCGGCGGTCGGGCACCGACGCGTCCTCAGGCACGTCGGCGAACACGTCCGGGGCGTCCGGTACGTCGGCCACGTCGTACGCGTCCGGCGGGGCGAGCGCGGGCGACGGCGCGGGTGCGGGCGGCACGGACGGCACCGCGGGCACTACGGGCACCACGGGCACCACGGCGTCCAGCGGCTCGGGTACCGCGGCCGAGCCGGCCCCCGACCCGGCGGCCGGAGGCACCGAGTCGGGCACCACCGGCACCTCGCCCGCCACCGCGACGACATCCCCCAACCAGCTGTGCCTGCTCGGGCTGTGCCTCGGCTGACCGGACCGCGCCGCCTCCCGCCACGGTGAAGGACCGAACCTCCGTTCCCCCACGCACCCGCCGACCGGGCCGCCCGGCCTCCCCGGGAGGTGTGCGGAGCCCTCGACCGCTTGGGCGGTCCGTCCAATGTGCCTTACTCTGCCGGGCGTTGGCGGATCGACGGGGGACGGACGCACATGAGACGTGGACGACTTGCCGGCCAGGTCCCGGCCGACGACGTGGAATTAACCTCGGCGGTGATCCGGGCGCAGAACGGCGACGAGGCAGCGTTCGCCACCCTGTACCGGCGGCTCCAGCCGGCCCTGCTCGGCTACCTGCGCTGCACGGTGGGCGAGGACGCGGAGGAGATCGCCGCGGCGGTCTGGCGGGAGATCGGCCGTGACCTGACCCGGTTCCGCGGCGACGGGCCCGGGTTCCGCGGCTGGACGGCCTGCGTCGCCCGCCGCCACGCGCGCGAGCGCTCCGGGCGTGCCACCGCCGCCTCCCGCCACCCGGCGGGCCCCGGCGGAACCCCGCACCACGCCCACTGCGACGACCGCTCCGACGGGCGAGCACCGTCCGCCGCGGCGGCCCGGGACCTGATCACCGCGCTGCCGCCGGCCCAGGCCGAAGCCGTCCTGCTGCGGCACGCCGTCCAGCTCGACGAAGCGGCCACCGCCCGCGTCATGCGCCGGCCCCGTGCCGTCGTACGGCTCCTGGAACGCCGCGGCCTGCGCAGACTGGCCCGCGCGTCCGGCCCGCGCGCGGCGGTGCCGGAGGCCGCGGAGAGGCTGGGGGAACCGAGTTGAGCATCCACAGGAACGGAGGCGAACCGTTGAGTGGCGAGACCCACCGGTCCACGGCCGCCCGGCGGTCCGGAGCCTCGGACGACGCCGGCCGCGCGGACAGCTCCGAGGAGTCGCCCCTGCTGGAGCGCACGGCCGAACGGATCGCGGCGGCCCTGCGGCGACAGCCCGTGGACGACGCCGGGGAGCAGGCGGCGGTGGCCGCGTTCCGCAGCGCGCGCCTCGCGGCGACGAAGCCCTCGTCCGGCCGCCGTCAGGACGACTGGCGCCCGCGAACCCGCAGACAGCGCTGGATGCGGGGCGGGACCGCCGCCCTCGCGGCGACGACCCTGCTGGGCGGAGTGGCCGTCGCCTCCATCGGCGTGGGGGACGCCGGGCGCGAGGCGCCGCGCGCGGCCGGCGGCCCCGCTCCGAGCCGGACACCCGCGCCCCCGGCGGGCGACCGGGGAGGCGCCCCCGCCCCCGCGCCCGGCACGACCGCCTCCTCTCCTCCCCGCGCGCCCAGCCCCGGCGCGGGCGCCGGCGTCGGCCCCGGCGCGGACATCGAGGCCCACTGCCGCGCCTACGAGCGGGTCGAGGGACGCGGCCACGCCCTGGACGCCCCGGCGTGGCAGCGGCTCGTCCGGGCCGCGGGCGGCGCCGAGCAGGTCGCGGCCTACTGCGCCGGGGTGACCGACGCGGCCGGGGACCCCGGCCCGACCGGGCGCGGCGAACCGACGAAGAGAGCCAGGCCTACGCAGGCGGCCGAGCCGGGGCAGGCGGACCCGCCGGGGAAGCCGGACGAGCCCGGGAAGGGCGACCAGCAGGCGAAGGAGAAGAAGGCGAAGGAGGCGAAGGAGAAGTCGGCCGCGGCGGACGAGGAAGCCGTGCCGCAGCCGCACCACTGACCGTAACTCCCTTGCCACACAAGGGGTATGAGAATCGCCTCGCCGGGATACCCGAAAGGGATGACTCGGCTGCCGCACCCCGGAGACAAGCACCGTCGCAGGCGTCACGAATCCGCCGACGAATCCGCCGACGGATCCGGCGGCACGGGCGAGGAGCGGTTCGGTCCGGCTCCGGAGGTGGAGCGGCGGGCCCCCGACACACCCGCCGACCTGCCCGCGCGGTCCTGGGGCGCCGTACTCGTGGGCACCCTGCGGGAGTTCGCGCACGACGAACTGGCCGACCGGGCGGCGGCGCTGACGTACTACGGAATCCTGTCCCTGTTTCCCGCCCTGCTGGTGCTGGTGTCGCTGCTCGGGGTCATCGGCCGGTCCGCCACGCGGCACGTCATGGAGAACGTCGAGCGGATCGCGCCCGGTTCGGCCCGCGACATCATCACGCGGGCGGTCGAGGAACTGCAGGGCAACGCCGGCGTCGGCTCGCTGATGGCCGTCGCCGGTCTGGCGCTCGCGGTGTGGTCGGCGTCGGGCTACGTGGCCGCGTTCATCCGCACGGCCAACGCCGTCTACGACATGCCGGAGGGCCGCCCCCTGTGGAAGGTGCTGCCGATCCGGCTGGGCGTGACGGTCGTCCTGCTGGTGCTCGCCGTGGTCAGCGCGCTGATCGTCGTCTTCACCGGTGATCTGGCCCGTCAGGCGGGCACCGCGCTGGGTGTCGGGGACTCGGCGCTGACGGTGTGGGAGATCGCCAAGTGGCCGGTGCTCGTGGTCCTGGTCGCCGTCATGATCGGGATCCTGTACTGGGCGGCCCCGAACGCCAAGGTGCGGGGCCTGACCTGGATCACCCCGGGCAGTTTCCTCGCCCTGCTGCTCTGGCTGGCCGCCTCCGCCGGCCTCGCCTTCTACGTCGCCGGCTTCGCCTCCTACAACAAGGCCTACGGCACCATGGCGGGCGTGGTCGTCTTCCTGGTCTGGCTGTGGATCGGCAACCTGGCGATCCTGCTCGGCCTGGAGTTCGACGCCGAGGCCGCGCGGCAGCGGGCGGTGGCGGGCGGCCACCCGGCTGACCGGGAACCGTACGCCGCTCCGCGGGACACCCGGGCGTGGGACGAGCAGGACCGCCGCCGGCTGGCCGGCCCCTGACCCGGCGCGCGGCGGGGACCGCTTCGCCACCGGTTCCCGCGGACGGCCGCCGTGGCCCCGCCGCGGGTGCGCGCCGCGGCGGTACCCTGCGCGTTCGGCATCCCGACGGCCGGTACCGGCGACCAATCCGCCGCCGAGGCTGGACCGGATTACGTCCGGAGATGTCCTGACCTCGGAGGCCGCCCTGTGAAAGAAGCCGTGCACATCGGCACGAACCCCTCGTCGGAACCGGATCTTCAGGAGCTGGTGGGCCGGGTGGCCCTGGGCGACGAGGAGGCGTTCGCCGCCGTATACGACGTGGTCGCCGGGCCCGTCCTGGGTGTCGTGCGCGCCGTCCTGCGGGACCAGGCGCAGACGGAGGAGGTCGCCCAGGAGGTGCTGGTGGAGGTGTGGCGCACCGCGCCGCGCTACCGCGCGGACCGGGGGACGGCCATCAACTGGATCCTGACGCTGGCCCACCGCCGCGCTGTGGACCGGGTGCGGTCGGTGGAGGCCGCGGCGGCCCGGGACCACAAGGCCGCCCTGCTGGACCGGACACCCGAGTTCGACGAGGTGACCGAGCAGGTCGAGGCCCGGCTGGAGCGGGAGCAGGTGCGGCGCTGTCTGCGCACGCTGACCGAGATCCAGCGCCAGGCCGTCACCCTCGCCTACTACCGCGGGCTCACCTACCGCCAGGTGGCGGAGGCGCTGACGCTGCCGCTGGGCACCGTGAAGACCCGACTGCGGGACGGGCTCATCCGTCTGCGCGACTGCCTGGGGGTGACCGCATGACGACGGCCGATCCGCACCACCTGACGGGTGCCTACGCCCTGCACGCGCTGTCCGACGAGGAGGCCGTCGTGTTCGAGCGGCACCTCGCGGGCTGCGAGGCGTGCGCGCGCGAGACCGCCGAGCTGTCCGCCACCGCGGCCCGGCTGGGGCTCGCCGCCACCGTGTCACCGCCCGCCGCCCTGCGCGAGCGGGTGCTGCGCCGGATCGGCAGCGTCCGGCAGCAGTCGCCGGGCGGGGCGGCGGCGGGCCGCCCGGGCCGGGCCCGGCTGCGCGGCCGTCCGCTGTACCGGTGGGCGCTGGCCGCCTGCCTCGCGGCGGCCGCCGCGCTGGGCGGGACGGCGGTCTGGCAGCACGAGCGCGCCGAGGACGCGCTCAGCCAGGCGCGCGAGGCGGAGCGGACCAGGCAGGAGATCGCCGCCGTGCTGGCCTCGCCGGACGCCCGGACGCGGGCCGCCGTGCTCGGCGACGGTTCCACCGGTGCCGTGGTCGTCTCCCGCAGCAGGGACGAGGCGGTGTTCGTCGTGTCGAACATGCCGCATCCGCCGAGCGGCAAGGTGTACCAGCTGTGGTTCAACGACGACGGCCGCATGCGGTCGGCCGGCCTGATGGACCCCGGCCGGAGCGATCAGGCCGTCCTGCTGCGGGGCTCCCTCCGGGACGCCTCGGGCATGGGCGTCACGGTCGAGCCGTCCGGCGGTTCCGAGGAGCCGACCTCCGAACCGGTCGCGCTGCTGCCCTTCCCCACGTGACCGGCGGCCTATTCAGGTGATCCGTAGCGGAATCCGGCGCGGATTGGTCCGAGAATAAATTCCATCCGATCGGGTGTCGGACCAATCCGCGGTCCGTCCGGGGCCGGATTCCCCACGTGACGGACGACAGGAAGAAAGCGCCAGTATTCCCCGGCGGGCTACGGCCGGCGGCCGGCGCGGTCGGCGGTCTGGTCGCGGGATTCGCGGCGCTCGCCGTGGCCGAGCTGGTGTCGGCGGCCGTCCGTCCGCAGGCGGGCCCCGTGATCGCGGTGGGCGGTGCGGTCATCGACCGCACACCCGCCGCGCTGAAGAACTGGGCGATCCGGAATTTCGGCACCTCCGACAAACTGGTTCTCCAGGCCGGAATTCTGCTGCTGCTGGCTCTTTTCGCACTGACCCTCGGAATTGTCGCCGTGCGTTTCCGGTTCGCGGGCGCCGCGGGTGTCCTGCTTTTCGGGGCGGTCGGCGCGGCGGCGGCTCTGAGCCGGCCCGACGCGAGCGGCCCGGCCGACGCCCTGCCCTCCGTGGTGGGCGCGTCGGCCGGGGCGGTGCTGCTGTACGTCCTCGCGGGCCGTCTGCTCCCCCGGTCGGCGGGCGCCGGCTCCCCGGCCGCCCCCGAGGACACCGGCGCCCCGCGCGGGCCGGACTGGGACCGGCGCGGCTTCGTGGTCGCCGCGTCCGCCGCCGCGGCGGCGTCGGTGGGGGCCGGGGCCCTGGGCCGCGCCCTGAACGGCGCGCGCGGACGCGACGCGGTCGCCTCCCGCGACCGGCTCGTGCTGCCGGCGCCGGCCTCGCCCGCACCCGCGGTGCCCCGGGGCGCCCGGGTGCCGGTGCCCGGGGCCAGCCCCTTCATCACCCCGAACGCCTCCTTCTACCGGGTCGACACCGCCCTGGTGGTGCCCAGGGTGGACGCCACCGCCTGGCGGCTGCGCGTCCACGGCGAGGGCGTACGGCGTCCGCTCACCCTCTCCTTCGACGATCTGCTGCGGCGGGACCTGGTCGAGCGGGACATCACGCTGACCTGTGTGTCGAACGAGGTCGGCGGCCCCTACGCCGGCAACGCCCGCTGGATCGGCGTACGGCTGGCCGAGGTGCTGGCCGAGTGCGGGGTCGTACCGCCGTCGCGGGGCGGCCCGGCCGACCAGCTGGTGGCCCGCTCGGTCGACGGCATGACCCTCGGCAGCCCCGTCGAGGACGTCATGGACGGCCGGGACGCGCTCCTCGCGGTCGGCATGAACGGCGAACCGCTGCCCTTCGCGCACGGCTTCCCGGTCCGCATGGTGGTGCCCGGCCTCTACGGGTTCGTGTCCGCCTGCAAGTGGATCGAGGACATCGAGCTGACCACGTTCGAGTCCTACGACCCCTACTGGGTCGAGCGCGGCTGGGCCCGGCGGGCACCGGTGAAGACCCAGTCGCGCATCGACACGCCCAAGCCGTTCGCCCGCCCCGCGGCCGGCACGGTCATGGTCGCCGGGGTGGCCTGGGCGCAGCACCGGGGCGTCGACAAGGTCGAGGTCCGCGTGGACGACGGGCCCTGGCGGACCGCCGACCTCGCCGCCGAGGACAGCCGGGACACCTGGCGCCAGTGGTCCCTCCCCTGGCGGGCCACCGCGGGCAGCCACACCCTCACCGTCCGGGCCACCGACCGCACCGGCCGGACGCAGCCCGAGGAACGCACCCGGACCATCCCCGACGGCGCCGCGGGATGGCACTCCGTGGTCGTGACCGTCGAGTGACCCGCCACCTCAAGCCACCTGCCCCTCGATCCACCTGCCCCCTATGAACGCGGCAACCGCCGCCCTCACCACAGGAGAAACACACATGAACACGCGTATCCGCCGTACCGCCGTCACGCTGGCCGCCGCGGCCGTTCTGCCGCTCGCCCTGACGGCCTGCTCCGACGGCGGCGACGACTCCGCCGCGTCCGACAGCTCGACGAAGGCGGCCGCGTCGGCCCCGGCCGCCGACGGGAGCATGGCCGGCTCCGACGGTTCCGCCGCCGTGGACGCGCCCTTCGGGCCGGCCTGCTCGGCGGTGCCGCAGGACGGCGCCGGGTCCTTCGACGGCATGGCGAAGGACCCGGTGGCCACCGCCGCCTCCAACAACCCCGCGCTGTCCACGCTGGTGACGGCGGTGAAGAAGGCCGGGCTCGTCGACACCCTCAACAACGCGCAGAACATCACCGTGTTCGCGCCGACGAACGACGCCTTCGCGAAGATCCCGAAGGCCGACCTGGACGCCGTCCTCAACGACAAGGAGCAGCTGACCAAGATCCTCACGTACCACGTGGTGGGCCGGAAGCTGGCGCCCGCCGACCTGGAGAACGGCTCCTTCGAGACCCTGGAGAAGTCGAAGCTGACGACCTCCGGCTCCGGCGAGTCGTACACCGTGAACGATTCCGCGAAGGTGGTCTGCGGCAACGTCCGGACGGCCAACGCCACCGTGTACATCATCGACACGGTGCTGATGCCGGCCGCCTGACCCGCGGGCGGAGCGGACCGCGAGAAGGGGCCGGGGCGTGCGCCCCGGCCCCTTCGTCCCGCCGCCGTCGGTCACAGGACCGGAAGCCGGCCCGGCCGGTAGGCCTCCGCGGGCAGCGGGTCGGGGCAGTCGGCCGGGTCGAGCAGGTGGGCGACGACGGAGGCTGCGGTGTCGTGCCAGAAGCGGTGCCGGCGCAGCATCGCGTGGTCGCCGTCGCGGACCACGGCCATCGCCGCCCGGTCCGCGGTGTCCCGCGCGCGCCGCACGCACTCGGCCGAGGCGGCGGGCGAGGTGACCCGGTCGCGTTCTCCGTGCAGGACGACGACGTCCCGGCCCGCCAGCTGCCGCACCGGCTCACCCGGCGGCCACCAGGGCGCCAGGGCGAGCACCGCGCGCACCTGCGGATGGCCGGCGGCGTGCAGGGCGGCTCTGGCCCCCATGGAGTGGCCGACCAGCACCGTGGGCACCGGCCCGGCCAGCTCGGCCAGCCGGCGCAGCGCGTCGAGGGTGTCCGGCAGGGGGTCGGCGCGGGCGTCGTTCCAGCCGCGCAGCCGGTAGCGCACCTGGGCGAGCAGGACGTCGTCGTGGGGCAGGGCGGCCGCGATCGCCCGGTGGAAGGGGCGCATGCGCAGCCCCGCCAGGTGCCAGGGCCGGGAGGGGCTGAGGCCGGTGGCGCGCCCGCCGTGCAGCAGCAGCACGGCGGCCCGGGGCCGGGCCGGCAGCACACGCGGCACCAGGGGGTCGGCGGCGGGGGCCAGGTACTCGTGGTCGTTGCGCCGCACGGCGCGCTCCTTCCGGACGACGGTCACGGACGGCCGCCCACCGCTTTCGCCTTCGGCGGGCGCGGGAAGAAACCGCTGGTGCGGGCCGCGTACGCGGACCAGCCCGGCCGGTCGCGCATGTGCTCCTCCAGCAGGCGCTTGCCGCTGCCCTGGGTCAGCAGCGCGCTCATGACCAGCGGGGACACCACCGACACGGCGGCCGCGGACAGCGAGTCGCAGGTCAGCAGGAACAGGCCCCACCAGACGCAGAAGTCGCCGAAGTAGTTGGGGTGCCGGGTCCACGACCACAGGCCCCGGTCCATGATCCGGCCGCGGTTCGCGGGGTCGGCCTTGAAGCGGGCCAGCTGGGCGTCGCCGACCGCCTCGAAGGCGAGCCCGACCGCCCACAGCGCCGTACCGGCCCAGACGACGGGCGTCAGCCCGCCGGGCACGTACTGGGCCGCCTGGACGGGCAGCGACACCAGCCACACCAGGGCGCCCTGCAGGAGGTAGATCTTCCGCAGGGCGTAGAGGTTCCGGCTGCCGGGGGACCTGGCGAGCATCTTCTCGTAGCGCGGGTCCTCGCCGTGGCCCCGGCCGCGCCGCGCGATGTGCACGGCCAGCCGCAGCCCCCACACGGCGGTCAGGGCGGTGACCAGGACCCGGCGCGCGAGGTCGCCGTGGCCCGCGGAGGCCGCGAGGGTCACCACGGCGACGGCGGTGAAGCCGGCACCCCAGGCGACGTCCACGATCCGGTGCAGTCCCCGGCGCACGGCGAGCGCGAACGTGGTCAGCATGACGGCGAGCGCCGCGGCGGCGGCCCAGCCGAGGTTGAGGGCGAACGCGCCCCACGGGAAGGAGTTCACGACCGGTCCAGCCCTTCGTACCAGGTGTGCGTGACGGCCGGCATGCCGCTGTCGCCGCCGGGGCCGGGGCGCACGCTCAGGATCTGGTCGACGCCCATGCGGCCCTCCTCGAACGCCAGCGCCGCGCCGACCAGGTAGAGCCGCCACACCCGTGCGGTCTCCTCCCCGACCAGCCGGACGAACGCCGGCCGGCGCTCCTCCAGGGTGCGGTGCCAGGCGGTGATCGTGCGGACGTAGTGCTCGCGCAGCGACTCGGCGTGCCGGACCTCCAGTCCGGCCTCCTCCAGCAGCCCGGTCGTCTCCCCGAGCGGACGCATGTGCATGTCGGGGGCGATGTACGCCTCGATGAACGGCCCGCCGCCGGGCGCGTTGCGCCCGCGCGACATCTGCTGCACCAGCACCCGTCCGCGCGGCCGGACGAGCCGGTGCAGGGCGGCGGCGAAGGCCGGGTACTCGGCGTCGCCGACGTGCTCGCCCATCTCGACGGTGGCGACGGCGTCGTACGCCCCGCCCGCGATGTCCCGGTAGTCCTGGCACACCACCTCCACCCGGTGCCCCAGTCCGCGCTCGCGCACCCGCTCACGGACGTACGCCGCCTGTTCCCGGGCCAGCGTCACGGCGGTGACCAGCGCCCCGTGCCGCTCGGCCGCGTGCAGCGTGAGCGAGCCCCAGCCGCAGCCGATGTCCAGCAGCCGGGCGCCCGGCTCCAGCGCGAGCTTGCGGCAGATCAGCTCCAGCTTGGCCCGCTGGGCGCCGGCGGGGGTGGCCGCCCCGCCCGTCCAGTAGCCGCACGAGTAGGCCATGGTGTCGTCGAGGAGCAGTTCGTAGAAGGCGTTGGACAGGTCGTAGTGGTGGCTGACGGCGGCCCGGTCGCGCGCCCTGCTGTGCAGCCCGCCGCGCAGCCTGGCCTGGGAGGCGGGCGTGGCGGGCGGCGGGCCCAGCACGCCCAGCCGTACGGCGGTGGCGAGCGCGCGGACCCGGTCGGCGGGCGTCGGGCGGGGCAGGTGCGGTCCCCGCTCGCGGGCGGCGGACCACATCACCCGCAGCGCCTCGGCGAGGTCGCCCTCGACATCGAGCTCACCGGTGACGTACGCCTGTGCCAGGCCCAGCTCGCCGGGTTGCCACAGCAGCCGGCGCAGCGCGCGCCGGGACCGTACGACGACCACGGGGCCGTCGGCCGGTCCCGTCTCGCTGCCGTCCCAGGCGCGCAGCCGGACCGGGAGGGGCCCGCCGAGCGCGTCCCCGGCGAGGGCGGCGAGCCGGTGGGCGGCGCCGGGTCGGGCGGCGCCGGGTCGGGTGGCGGCCTGCGGAGCGGTCATCGTGCGCGGTCCTCCTTGGTGAGCAGGAACTGCTGGACGTCGAGGTAGCCGGAGCGGAAACCGGCCTCGGAGTAGGCGAGGTAGAAGGTCCACATGCGGCGGAAGGTCTCGTCGAAGCCGAGCGCGGCGACCTCGCCGGCGCGCTCGGTGAACCGCTCCCGCCACAGCCGCAGCGTCTCGGCGTAGTGCGCGCCGTACGCGTCGCGCCCGGCGACGGTCAGCCGCGTGTGGTCGCGCACGCTCTCCTCGACGGCCCGCACGGACGGGATCCGCCCGCCCGGGAAGACGTACTTGTGGATCCAGGTGAAGGAGCCGCGGGTGGCGAGCATCCGCTCGTGCGGCATGGTGATGGCCTGGAGCGCCACCCGGCCGCCCGGTGCCAGGCGCTCGTCGAGGGTGCGGAAGTACACCGGCCAGAACTCGTCGCCGACGGCCTCGACCATCTCCACGCTGACGACGGCGTCGTACTCGCCGCGCGCCTCGCGGTAGTCGCACAGTTCGACCGAGACCCGGTCGGTGAGACCGGCCGCGCGCACGCGTTCGCGGGCCAGCAGCCGCTGTTCCCGGGAGAGGGTGAGGGAGGTGACGCGGGCGCCGCGCGCGGCGGCGCGCAGGGCCAGCTCGCCCCAGCCGGTGCCGATCTCCAGCAGCCGGGTGCCCGCGCCGACGCCGGCCAGGTCGAGCAGCCGGTCGATCTTGCGGTGCTGGGCCGCGGCCAGCAGGTCCCAGCTCGCGGGGAAGCCCCGGAACAGGGCGGACGAGTAGCTGAGGGTGTCGTCGAGGAACAGGGCGAACAGGTCGTTGGACAGGTCGTAGTGGCGGCTGATGTTGGTGCGGGAGCCGTCGGGGGTGTTGCGCTCGCCCTCCGGCCGGCGCGCCGCCCACAGGGGGCGCAGCCGCTGCAGCGGGGCCGGGACGAGGTCGGCGGTGTGCGCGGCGAGCACCGTGAGCGCGGCCACCAGGTCGGGGGCGTCCCACTCGCCGGCCATGTACGACTCGCCGAAGCCGACCAGGCCGTGCGCGCCGATCCGGGCGTGGAACGCCGCGGGGTCGCGGACCTCAAGCAGCGGCCCGCCCAGGCCGACGGTGCGGGCGCCGGCCGGGTCCGGGCCGGCGAACCGGGCCCGCAGCGGCAGCCGCCGCAGGGCGCGCCGGACGACGGCCCCGGTCACGGCGGTGCGGGGCCACGAGGCCCGGGGGACACCGGCCACGTCCGGCCAGCGGGCGGGGTCGACGGCGACGGCGGACCCGTGCGGGGCGATGCCGGGCTCTGCTGTCCTCATGTCACGTTCTCCGGGGTGCGGTGGTCGTCGGGTCGGGGCTGGACGGGCAGACCGCGCAGGTAGAGGCGGATGCCGTGGAAGCGGATCGCGGCCGCGGCGACGAGCGGGGCCCACGGGTGGCGCAGCGCCAGTCGCAGCAGCGCCGCCGGGGTCGCCGGGCGCCGGGTGCCGCTCACGGTCGCGGTCAGGGCCCGGCCCTCGCCGCGGTCGAGGTGCACGGCGAGGTCGAGGTGCCGCCCCGGCGGGGGCAGCCGCATGCGGTAGCGGCCGTCGACCGGGAAGAACGGCGAGACGTAGAACCGCTTGTCGGTGTCGGCGCGCCCCGCCTCGTCCGGGCGGAGCAGGTAGGCGTGGCGGCCGCCGTACGTGTTGTGCACCTCGGCGACCACGCAGCGCAGGTCGCCGTCGGGGCCGTGGCACCAGTAGAGGGTGAGCGGGTTGAAGACGTACCCGAGCACCCGGCCGTGGGTGAGCATCAGCACCCGCCCGCCGTCCAGGCGGACGCCCCGCTCGGCGAGGAAGGCGTCCAGTGCGGCGCGGATCGAGGGCCGGTCACCGGTGAAGTGGTCCCGGGGGTCGAACCGGGCCAGCGGCCGCAGCGGGCGCGGCAGCCGGGGCGGCCGGTCGGGGTCGACCAGCCACAGGTAGGTGCGGTGCCGCAGGACGTACCGCCGGGGCGCGGTGCGCACGTGGGTGATCGTGCACGGGTAGAGGGCGGGCACGGCGTCCGCGGGGACGGCCCGCGCGGGCACGGCGCTCACCACACCACTCCCAGCGCGGCGGCGGCCTCGGCGCCGGACCGGCAGCCGTCCTCGTGGAACCCCCAGCCGTGGTAGGCGCCCGCGAACGCGCAGACGGCGCTGTTCAGCTCGGGCAGGCGGCGCTGGGCGGCCACCGACTCCGGGGTGTAGACGGGGTGTTCGTACACCATCCGCGCGAGGACCCGGCCGGGGTCGACCCGGTCGTCGCCGCCGAGGGTGACGACGTACGTCTCGGCCGCGTCGAGGCGCTGAAGCCGGTTCATGTCGTAGCTGACCCGCACCCGGTCGGCGCCCGCCGAGCACGACGGCATCAGGTAGTTCCAGGAGGCCCGCGCCCTCGCGGCGCGCGGCAGCAGGCCGGTGTCGGTGTGCAGGAGCGTGGAGTTGCGCGAGTAGCGGAACGCGCCGAGGAGGTCCTTCTCCAGCGGGGTGGCGTCGGGCAGCAGCCGCAGCGCCTGGTCGGGGTGGACCGCGATCACCACCGAGTCGTACGAGCGGGTCGTCCCGTCCCCGGCGGTGACGTCGGCGCCGTCCGCGTGGCGCCGCACGGACCGCACCGGGGTGGCGGTGCGGACCTCGCCGATCCGCTCGGCGACCCGGTCGACGTACGTGCGCGAGCCGCCGCTCACGGTGCGCCACACCGGCGAGCCGCCGACCGACAGCAGCCCGTGGTGCGCCAGGAAGCGGAACAGGTAGGCGGCAGGGTAGCGCTGGGCGGTCGCGGCGTCGCAGGACCAGACGGCGGACACCAGCGGCGTCATGAAGTGGGCGCGGAAGTAGCCGGAGAAGCCTTCCCGGTCCAGGAAACCGCCCAGCGTGAGGTCGTCCTCGGCGCCCCCGTCCAGCAGCCGCCGGGCCGCCCGGTGGAACGCGGGAACCTCCGACAGCAGCCGCAGGTACCGGCCGTGCAGCAGGTTGCGCGGCCGGGCGAACAGGCCGGCCGGGCCGCGGGCGCCGGCGTACTCCAGGCCGCACCCCTCGCACCGCACCGACATGCTCATCTCGGACTCCCGCGTCGCCACGCCGAGCTCGTCGAAGAGCCGCAGCAGACGCGGGTAGGTGCGGCGGTTGTGCACGATGAACCCGGAGTCGACGCGGTGCGTCCGTCCGTCGCGCTCCGAGGTCAGCTCATGGGTGTGGGCGTGTCCGCCGAGCCGGTCGTCCGCCTCGTAGAGGGTGACGTGGCGGGTGCGGGCCAGGATGTGGGCGGCGGTCAGCCCGGCCACCCCGGCCCCCACCACGGCCGTACGCCGCGCCTCCCGTCCGGTTGTCTGCGACGCCCCCGGAGACGTGCGCGTCATGGTCTCTCCTCCGCGGCCGGAATCAGGGCTGTCACCTGTGATCCGGAGCCGCTCGGGCACCGGATTGGCCATGGCTCGATCCTTCCGCCCGCGGCCAGGTGCGCGGCGCGCCCTGGCCGGCCGTTCGACACGTCTGCCTTATTTGTCCATTTTCCGGTATTACGATGCGAAACGACCAAGCGGCGGGCGCCGGCACGGCCACCTTCGGCATCCCCACCGTGCTGACCACGGTGACGGTGTTCGACGCCTTTCCTCCGGCGGAACCACGCCGCCGTCGGGGACGGTGAGTCCGAACTGCCCGGCGCCGACGGCGAGACGGATGCCGACAGTGCTCGCCGTGCCGACGGCGGGCCCCGCACCGGTCGCGCTCCGGGCGAGCCGGACCGTCGAGGGGCCCACCGGACGCGTCCCGGGGACCAAAGGCCCCTGCCCCCCGGGTGGCCGCGGGCCTTCCATGGAACCGACACAGGAGGCGAGCACGACATGAGCGCAGCCACGTCCACGAGCAAGGCTCCCCGGTCCGCACCCGCGGTCACGGCCGAGACGACGGGCCTGAGCATGCGGGCCCGAGTCGGCGACGAGATCGTCGTACGAGGCACCGGCTCCGGCGTCGTCACCCGGGACGGCGAGATCGTCGGCGTCCACCACCCCGACGGCAGCCCGCCGTACGACGTGCGCTGGTCGGACACCGGACGGGTCACCCTGTACTTCCCCGGGCCCGATGCGCACCTGAAGCATCTGGCGCCGGGCGACTGAGCCACGACCGCCGGGGAGATGCCGGTCATGCGGCACCGCGGCGACTTCTCCGCGGGCGGGGACGCCCGCGCGCGCCCGGGGTGCGGCGCCGTTCTCCCGCCGCGGCGCCGGGCGTCGCACACCGCGGCGGCGGGACGGCAGAACGACGGGGACACCGGGGCCGGGCGGGGGTGGCTGCGGCTGCCCGGGGGAGGCCGGCGGCGGGTCGACACGATCAGGGTGCGCCGGCTGTTCGGCTGACGGCCACGAGGCGGACCGGCCCTCGGACCACCCGGACCGGCCCTCGGACCACCCGGGCCGGCCACGGGCCGGGTCCCGCGACCCGGGATGCCTTGCGGGCCCGGCCGGCCACCGTCTCGTGCCGGGACCGCCTCACGCCGGGACCGTGATGACGGGGCAGCGGGCGTGGTGGAGGACGCCCTGGCTCACGGAGCCCAGCAGCATGCCGGTGAACCCGCCGTGCCCGCGCGTGCCCACGACCAGGCCCAGGGCGTTGTCCGCGGCCTCCGTCAGCACCTGCACCGGGTGGCCGCGGACGACCTCGTGGTGCAGCCGCACCTCCGGGCGCGTCGCGGCGCGGCCCGCGACCGTCTCGGACAGCACGCGCCGGCACTCCCCTACCGCGGCGTCCTCGTCCAGGACCCCCAGCAGCGGGGGGTGCCACGCGTACAGGGCCCGCAGGGACGCTCCGCGCAGGGCCGCCTCCTCGAACGCCACGTCGACCGCCGCCGCCGAGTGCGGGCTGCCGTCGACGCCGACCACGAAGTACCCGGGCTCCTGCGGGGCGTGCTCCGGCTCCGGCACGACCACCACGGGGCAGCTCGCGTGCGCGCTGAGCGGCAGTGCCACGGCGGCGGAGGTGAACAGTTCCCGCCGCCGGCTCAGGTGCCAGGAGCCCACGACGACCAGGGCGGCGTTCTCCGCCTCCTCGCGCAGGACCCAGGCAGGTTCGCCCTCCGCCAGCCGCGCCGACACCTCGACCGCGGGCCAGCCGGACTCGACGAACGCGACCGCTTCCCCGAGGACGTCGTCCCCGACGCGGTGCAGCGCCCGGTTCCACTGCTCCCAGGACGGCCGTGTCTCCCCCGACCGGTAGCCGGGCGTCGGCACTCCCTGGGCGTGGACGAGCCGCAGGGGCAGGCCGCGCCGGGCCGCTTCGCCGGCGGCCCAGGCGAGCGCCAGCCGCTTCCCGGGATCGGGGTCGACCCCCAGAACGACCGGCCGACGGCCTCCCGCACCAGTCATGAACGCCTCCCGGACTCCCTCGCAGGCAGGTGGGCTCGTGGGCGTCTCACGGGGTCGCGTGGACGCTCCGACACGGTGGCCGGGCCGGAGCACGGCCTCCGGCCGCTCCCACCCGGCCGTCTCTCCCTACGGCCAGTGTGGGCTTCCCGCACCCGCGCTGCACGCCGAGGTCCGCTCGGCGCCGTACCGGGCGGCGGCCGCCGTCCAGTGGGCGTGTTCGCGGGCGGCGGTCAGCCAGGTGGCCAGGGCGCGGGTGCGGGCCGCCCGGGCGGCGGGGTGCCGCCGGCAGCGAACGGCCAGATCCTGGCCCACGGTGTGCAGCAAGGCCAGCAGCCGGGCCTGCTCGCGGTCGGCCTCCCCGTGGCGGGGGGACCACTGGGGGCCCGTGTGCCGGGCCGGGCCGCCGCCGAGGAGGAGCCACGGGGCCTCCAGGGCGAGGGGCAGCGCGCCGACCGGGACACCGGGGAGGTGCGCCGGCCCGCGCGGGCCGGGCGGTGGCGCGAGGACGCGCTCCCGTACCCGCCGCTGCACCGGGGAGTCCGGGGGGCGGGCCGCGCCGCCGGCGAGCCCCGGCCGGGCGGCCGCCAGGAGCACGCGGATGGTTGCGCAGACGGCGTCCGCCTCCTCCAGCACCGGGACCAGCCGGTCGGCGGGGCAGCCGGATGCGGCCAGGGCTGCCGCGGTGCCGGGCAGACCGGCGGACGCGGCGAGCAGGGCGGTCCGGGTGGTCAGCACCCGGGCCAGGTCGGGGGCCGCGTCCGGCGAGGGCCAGCAGTAGAGCGGCAGCAGCGCACCGGGGACCAGCAGGTCCGACGGCCGGCAGGGACGGCCGGTGCGGCCGCCGGGCTGGACCGGCCGCCAGTTCCAGGTGGTCAGCACCGGGCCCACCGGTACGGTCGGCCGCCGGTACAGCCGTAGGCAGAGCGCCTGCCACAGGCGCGTCACCCGCTCCGGGGGGACGTCGGGCGGCCGGTGCGCCGGGCCGGCGGCGAGGTCGGGCCAGTCGCAGCACAGGCCGACGACGGCGAGCCGCAGCAGCGCCCCGCCGGCCACCTCGCGCGGAGCCCGCTCGCAGTCGGCCGGGCCGGCCGGCAGGGCGGCCGACTGCGCCCACCGCCACAGCCACCGCCGGGCGTCGGCCGTGCGCTCCTCCTTGAGCAGGTGCCGCGCCGGCTTGTCGAGCACCGACCACGGAGCCGGCAGCCGCAGGCTGGGGCTGACCGGGGGAAGCAGAGAGAGCACTGAGCCACCTCCTGTGCGGGGGGCGGCCGTTCCTTGAGGTCTCCCCCGACTCTCGGATCAACCGTCCCGCGGACGAGCCCGTCTGCCGCCGCCTCCCAGGTCCCTGCCGTGTGGGCTTCCCGGACCGGAATCCCGGGGACCTTCGGACCGTCCGGGCGTGTCAGGGCCTGCCACCGCCATCGAGGCCGGTCGTATACGTATTCACCTTCCCCTCCGGGGACGCCGTCCGTCCGGCGCCCCACTCCGTGCATGGGTATGCCGGTGTCCGCACGAGGCGCCCGGACACCGGGGCGCGTCCGGCGCCACCACCGCATAGCCATCCGCCTGCCCGGCGACCGAGCCGACGGCGACGCCGGCACCGCCCCGGGCCGGCGACACCGTACCTATGCGGCCGACCGGATGGGCACCGGGCGGCGATCCGGTCGGCCGCACGTCCCCGGTCCCGCGCCGGGCGCCGACGCCGCCGTCCCCGGGCACGGACGCCACGGCCCGCACCGCCGCAGACTGGCGGCGCCCCACAGAGCCGGCACGGACGAGAGCCGGGACGGAAGAGAGCCGGGACGGACGGCGCGACGGACAAGCGCCGCAGACCCGTTCGGGCCGGAACGGAGAAGACATGACGACGACGTCATCACCCGCGGAGAGACCGGCGAGCCCACCGGCCGGATCCGCGAAGCCCGCTGACAGCCCGTCGGCCGGCCTGGGACTGCCCGCGGCGACGGCCCTCGTGGTCGGCTCCATCATCGGCACCGGCATCTTCCTGCTGCCCGCGACCATGGCGCGGTACGGAACCGTCAGCCTGGTCGCCCTGCTCCTGGTGACGGTCGGCGCACTCGCCGTCGCCTCCGTCTTCGGCAAGCTGTCCACGCGCATCCCCGGCTCCGGCGGCCCGTACGTCTACGCCCGGCACGGCCTCGGCGAGTTCCCCGCCTTCCTCAGCGCCTGGTCGTACTACATCACGGTGCTGGCGGGCGACGCCGCGATCTCCGTGGCCTGGGTCGGCTACGTCAACTACTTCCTGCACTGGGACAGCAAGCCCGGTCAGGCCGCCCTGGCCGTCGTCGGCGTCTGCGTCCCGACACTCGTCAACCTCGCCGGGCTGCAGCGGGTCGGCTTCGTCCAGACCATCGTCACCGGCGCGAAGTTCCTCATGCTGCTGTTCGTCGCGGTGGTCGGCCTGTTCTTCCTGAAGGCCGCGAACTTCGGCCCGTTCATCGCCGACGGCGGCTCCTGGATCGGCGCGATCTCCTCGGCCGGTGCCGTGGTGCTGTTCGCCTACTCCGGTGTGGAGACCGCCGCCATCGTGGCCAGCCGGGTGCGCGACCCGGAGCGCAACGTCTCCCGCGCCGGGATCTACGGCACCCTGGCCTGTGCGCTGGTCTACTTCCTCAGCACGGTCGTCATCTTCGGCACCGTGCCGCACGACCAACTGGTCGACTCCTCGGCGCCGTTCGCCGACGCCATGGTCAACATGTTCGGCGGCGCCTGGGGCGGTGTGGTCTCCGCGCTGGCGGTGCTGTCCGGCCTCGGCGCGCTGATCGGCTGGGCCACGGTCTGCGCCGAGGTGCCCTACGCGGTCGCCAAGGACAGCCTGTTCCCGCGGGTGTTCGTCAAGCAGAGCCGCAACGGGGCGCTCTGGGCCGCGCTGCTGATCTCGCTCGCCCTCAAGGTGACGCTGATCCTGGTCAACTACGCCGGTGCGGCCGACGTGTTCGAGACGGTGGTGCTGCTCACCACGCTGACCACGGCCATCCCGTTCCTGCTCGGCACGAGCGTCCAGCTGTTCTGGCTGATCGCCAAGGGGCGGAAGACGTCGCGGACCTTCGTCCGTGACCTGGTCGTCGCCGTGTTCGCGGTCGCCTTCTCCTTCTGGCTCATCTACGGCTCGGGCCGGGACGCCGTGTTCAGCGGCACGTTGATGGTCTTCGCCGGAGTCGTCGTCTACGTCTGGGTCAAGGGCCGCCGCGGTGAGTACGGCGCCCGGCCCGAAGCGGTGCCGGAAGCCGCCTCCGTCCCGGTGGAGCCCGCCGCTCCCGACCCTGTGCGGCCCGCCGCACCCGACGCGGACGCCGGGTGACCCGCCCGGCCCCGCCGTTCCCCGAACCCGCCCCGAGAACTCAGAAAGCGAGACCCCATGTCCTTCCACGTCGATTCCGAGGCCGGCGTCCTGCGCCAGGTGATCCTCCACGAACCCGGCCTGGAGATGCAGCGGCTCACCCCCGCCAACAAGGACGGTCTGCTCTTCGACGATGTGCTGTGGGTGCCGCAGGCCCGCGAGGAACACCGCACCTTCCAGCGGACGCTGCGGGAGGCCGGCGTCCGGGTGCACCTGCTCAAGGACCTGCTGACCGACACCCTCAAGCAGGACGGCGCCCTCGACTTCGTCCTCGGCCGGGTGCTGGACGAGCGGCAGGAACGGATCGGCGGCAGCCTGTCCGGGCCGGCCCACGACGTCCTGTACGACCTGCCCGCCGACACCCTCGCCGACCATCTGATCGGCGGCATCAACAAGCGGGAGTTCAAGGCCCTCGCCGGGACGGCCGTCCCCCGCACGCTGGGCCTGGAGGCGCTGGCGGACGACGACTTCCTCCTCATGCCGCTGCCCAACCACCTGTTCACCCGGGACACCTCGTGCTGGCTGTACGGCGGCGTGTCCGTCAACCCGATGACGATGCGGGCCCGCCGACGGGAGACCGTGCACTACGAGGCCGTCTACCGCTTCCACCCGATGTTCGCCGGGCAGGACATCCCGCTGTGGAGTCCGGGCGAGGCGCAGGCCCCCGCCTGCATCGAGGGCGGCGACGTCGAGGTGATCGGCAACGGGGCGATCGTGATCGGCCTGAGCGAGCGCACCACGCCGGCCGGT
This sequence comes from Streptomyces sp. bgisy159, assembly GCF_057707805.1. Taxonomy (NCBI): domain Bacteria; kingdom Bacillati; phylum Actinomycetota; class Actinomycetes; order Kitasatosporales; family Streptomycetaceae; genus Streptomyces; species Streptomyces sp. bgisy159. The sequence goes on from NZ_JBYIQX010000053.1 coordinate 31,537, forward strand.
GTGGACCTCGTGGCCCGCTCGCTGTTCACCGCCGGCGCCGCGGTCCGCGTCATCGCAGTCGAACTGCCCAAGGCCCGCTCGTGCATGCACCTGGACACCGTGATGACCATGGTCGACCGGGACGTGTTCACCCTCTACAGCGAACTCGACCCGGCCACCCTGCGGTCCTGGACGCTCACCCCGGGCGGCGGCCCCACCGGCCTCACCGTCCGGGAGAACCGGTCCTTCTTCGACGAGGTCGCCGACGCCCTGGGCCACCGGTCGGTCCGGGTGCTGCGCACCGAGCAGGACTCCTACGCCGCCCAGCGCGAGCAGTGGAACGACGGCTGCAACGTGCTGACCGTCAGCCCCGGCAAGGTCATCGCGTACTCCCGCAACGAGGTCGCCAACCAGATGCTGCGCGACCACGGCGTCGAGGTGCTCACCGTCCCCGGCTCCGAACTCGGCCGCGGCCGGGGCGGCCCGCGCTGCATGAGCTGCCCCATCGAGCGCGACGCGGTGGACGCCACGCCCACCGGCCCCTGACCGCGGCCTCGGCCCCGTACCTCGGCCGCCCCTTCCCTTCGGGCCCTCCCCTTCGGACCCTCCCCTTCGGGCCCTTCCCTCAGCCCCTTTCCCGCCTCGGACAGCCCGCACGACCCACCCAGGAGACACCGCCATGGCCGCCAACCTGCGCCACCGCAACTTCCTCAAGGAACTCGACTTCACCCCGCGCGAGTTCACCTCCCTCATCGACCTCGCCGCCGACCTCAAGGCCGCCAAGCGGGCCGGCACCGAACGCCCCCGGCTGGTGGGCCGGAACATCGCGCTGATCTTCGAGAAGACCTCCACCCGCACCCGCTGCGCCTTCGAGGTCGCCGCCCACGACCAGGGCGCCCATGTCACGTACCTCGACCCGTCCGGCTCGCAGATCGGTCACAAGGAGTCCATGAGGGACACCGCGCGGGTGCTGGGCCGGATGTACGACGGCATCGAGTACCGGGGCAGCTCCCAGGCCCTCGTCGAGGAGCTCGGCGCGTACGCCGGAGTGCCGGTCTGGAACGGGCTCACCGACACATGGCACCCCACCCAGATGCTCGCGGACATGCTGACCATGCGGGAGCACTCCGGCAAGCCGCTGAACCGGATCTCGTTCGCCTACCTCGGCGACGCCCGCAACAACCTCGGCAACTCCCTGCTGGTCACCGGCGCCATGCTCGGCATGGACGTCCGGATGGTCGCCCCGGGGCAGCTGTGGAGCGCCCCGGAGGTCTTCGAGGAGGCGGCCGGGATCGCCGAGCGCACCGGAGCGCGGCTGACCCGCACCGAGTCCGTGCCCGAGGGCGTGGCCGGGGTGGACTTCCTCTACACCGACGTGTGGGTGTCCATGGGTGAGCCCAAGGAGGTCTGGGACGAGCGCATCGCCCTGCTGAAGCCGTACCAGGTCGACTCCGACGTGGTGAAGGCCACCGGCAACCCCGACGTCAGGTTCCTGCACTGCCTGCCCGCCTTCCACAACCGGGAGACCAGGGTCGGCGAGGACATCTTCCGCAAGACCGGCATGACCGCCCTGGAGGTCACCGAGGACGTCTTCGAGTCCGAGCGGTCGGTCGTCTTCGACCAGGCCGAGAACCGGCTGCACACCATAAAGGCGGTCATGGTCGCCACCCTCGGCGACTGACCCGCGCGGCCCGCCCCGCCTCCACCCCAGCCCCTCACTCCACTCCACTTCACTCCCTAGGGAGAACCATGCGCGTTGTCGTAGCCCTCGGTGGAAACGCCCTGCTGCGGCGCGGGGAACGCCCCGACGCCGACGTCCAGCTGGCCGGCGTGCGCCGGGCCATGCGGGCCCTCGCCCCGATCGCGGCGGAACACCAGCTCGTCGTCACCCACGGCAACGGCCCCCAGGTCGGCGTCCTGGCCCTGGAGAGCGCCGCGGACGCCTCGCTGAGCAAGCCGTACCCCTTCGACGTCCTCGGCGCCGAGACCCAGGGCATGATCGGCTACTGGCTGCTGCAGTCCCTGCAGAACGTCCTGCCCGGCCGTCAGGTCGCCGCCCTGCTCAACCAGACGCTGGTGTCCGCCGCCGACCCCGCGTTCGCGAACCCGACCAAGTTCGTCGGCCCCGTCTACGGCGAGGAGGAGGCCAGGGCGCTGGCCGCGCGGCACGGCTGGACCGTGCGCCGGGACGGCGAGTACTGGCGGCGCACCGTGCCCTCGCCGAAGCCCCGGCGGGTCGTGGAGACCCGGCTGATCCGGCAGTTGCTGGAGTCCGGGGCGACCGTGGTCTGCGCGGGCGGCGGCGGCGTACCGGTGATCCGGGACGAGCACGGCCGGCTCACCGGCGTCGAGGCGGTCGTCGACAAGGACCTCACCGCCTCACTGCTCGCCGAGACCCTGGAGGCGGACGCCCTGCTCCTGCTCACCGACGTCCCCACGGTGATGCGCGGCTACGGCACCGCGCACGCCGAGCCGGTCAACAACGCCACCCCGGCGCAGCTGCGCGCCGAGGACTTCCCGGCGGGCTCGATGGGCCCGAAGGTGGAGGCGGTGTGCCGCTTCGTGGAGACCACGGGCGACATGGCCGCGATCGGCGCCCTGGAGGACGCGGCGGACATCCTGGCCGGCAAGACCGGCACCGTCGTCACCCCGAGTGGCTTCTATCCCGAACAGGGCCACTTCTGAGGTGATCGTCACCGGCGCCGTTCGCCCGGCCCGCCCACCGAGCGCGCCCCGCCCGGTTCAGCACGGACCCGCCGGACCCGGCCGGCCCCGCTCAGCCGGCCGTGGGGACCGCCTCGTCGGACGCGTTCTCGTCGGGGTGCGGCTGCCGCTGGCGGATCACTTCGACGCCGGGCTGTGCGGGCTGCGCCGCCGGTACGGGTTCCGGCTTCCATCGGGCGGTGGTGCGGACGTAGCCGACGATCACCGAGACCATGGCGAGGATCAGCAGCGGCCCGGCCAGCCAGGCGTACTCCGCCATCTCCAGCGGAAGGTAGCGGTACGACAGCAGCATCGCGGCGAAGACCGCCGTGCCGTGGGCCACGAGCAGGGTGGCCGACCGGTCCCAGCCCCGGTCGAGCGCGCGCAGACCCGCCTCGATCGTGATCGCGAAGACGACGCCGGCGACGAGGTCCGCGCCGTAGTGGTAGCCGAATCCCAGGGTCGCGGTGAGGGTGGCGATCAGCCAGAACGTGCCGGCGGCGCGCAGGACGCGCGGACCCCGGCGGGTGTGGATGAAGATCGCGGTCGCCCACGCCGTGTGCAGGCTGGGCATGCAGTTGCGGGGGGTGATCGTGTCGAAGGGCATCGGGTGCGGGGTGGTGACCGGCGTCGGTGTGTCCGGCCACAGGTCGGCGACCGCCCACGGCTCGGTGGACGGCGTCGGCGGCCACAGGTGGGCGAACGCCCAGTGCTCGTTTCCGGTGCCGAAGGCGTAGATCGGGCCGACCACCGGGAAGATCATGTAGATGGCGGGCCCGAGGAGCCCGATCACCAGGAACGTCCGCACGATGTAGTGGCCCGGGAAGCGGCGCTCGGTCGCGACGTCGCGGAGCTGGTAGAGGGCGACGACGACCGCGGCGACCGCGAGCTGGGCGTAGACGTAGTTGAGCGCGTGGGCGCCGACCGTGCCGCTGGCGGTGAGCGCCCGTCCCACCAGCCACGACGGGTTGCCCAGCGCGTGGTCGGCCGTCGCCACGTACTGGTCGAGCACCGTCGGCCGGGTCGCGGACGTGATCAGCAGCCAGGTGTCACCCGTCTTGCGCCCTGCCACCAGCAGCAGCCCCAGACCGGCGCCCTTCAGCAGCAGGGTGCGGTCCGGGCCCGTGCGGCGCGTGAGGGCGACGACGGCGCAGCCCAGCATCGCCCACAGCGCGCCGTTGCCGAAGGGGTGACCGGCGGTCAGGTCGGCGCCGACCGCCCACCGGACCGTGAGGAAACCCACGTCGACGGCTACCGCCGCGCCCACCGCGATCAGCCGTTCCCGCCGCGTGAGCACCACCAGCATCAGGGCCATCGCCGCGTACAGGGCGAAGCCCGACTTCGGCGGGAGCACCAGCTCCCGGCCCAGGCTGGTGAGCGGACCCCGGAGGTCGTAGTGCCGGGCGGTCGTCTCCAGCGCGACCAGGAACCCGAGGACCACCGCGCTCGCCGTGGTCCACAGGACCACCCGTGTCCGGCGCACCGCGGGGTGCGGGTTCGTGCGGCGTATTCGGGAGAGCAACCGCGATGCTATGGGTATCAATTTTTCGGCCGATGGTGAGAGGTGGGGGTCGGGGCGGGTCGCCTGTCGCGCTGGACGCCCCGTCGTTCCGGCGGAGGACTGTGGAGGACGGGGCGATGTTCGGGCGTACGTCGTGAGTTCGGACATGTTATCGGAGGGGCGCGGACGGGCTCCGGACTCGTCCGTCACCCCTCGGGGCAGCGCGGTTCGCCGGCCGACCGCCGGGCTCGTCCAGCGCCTCCCGGGCATCGCGGTTCGCCGGCCGCCGGGCTCAGCCGTCACCCGCGGGACGGCGCAGGTCGTCGGCCGCCGGGCTCAGCCGTCACCCGCGGGACGGCGCAGTTCGTCGGCCGCCGACCGGTAGGCCTCCGTCGCGCGGGCGAAGTAGTCGAAGAGGACGTCGCGCTGTTCCGGCGTGTAGCCCGCGAGGATCTCGGCGGCCTTCCGCCGCGCGGGCTCCAGGACCCGGTCCAGCTCGGCCGGCTCGCCCAGCGGCTCCACGACGACCTTGCGCCGGTCACCGGGATCGGGGGCGCGGCGGGCGTACCCGGCCTGCTCCAGCCGGTCGATCAGCCGGGTCGTCGGACCGGTCGTCAGCCCCGTGCGCGAGGCGAGTTCGCCGGGGGACATCGGCCCGGACAGCCGAAGGATGTTCAGCGCGTACAGGTCGGTGGCGCCGAGGCCACAGGCCCGGGCCCCGGCCTGGCCGTGCAGCGTCACGGCGCTCAGATACCGGCGGTGGACCTCGCTCGCCTCGTCTCCCGTGAGCGGCATCGACAGGGCCCTCCCCCTCCATAATCCCCGCTCCGAAGAAGAGACATCTCTGATGCAGTCACTTCTTGCGCGCACTTACATCGCCCGCGAAGCTACCACAGGGGGTCGCGACGACCACCGCACAGGTCAACGGCACGGTCCGGGCGCTCCTCGCCAAGAGCTTGCTCAGCGGAAGGCCGCCCGCGTACGGGCCGTACGCGGGCGGCATCCCAACGTGGCGAGGTGCCGTGCCAGGCATCGCGGCGCGGCGGGAACGCGCGACAGGCCCGGGTGGGCGCCGGGCCCTCAGCCCCTTCCGCGGTCCGCCGCGTCGGCCGGCCGCCTCGGGGACGGCCGGTCCAGCCGGGCGACCACGGTCGCGTAGAAGCGGTGCACGGCGTCGTCGACGCTGCGGATGAAACCGGACTCGGCGTTGCCGCGGGTGCTGCCCATGCCCTTGAAGAGGGAGAGCCGGAAACCGGTGATCCGCACGCCGTCCTTGGGGAGGAGGTCCGCGGGCTCGGGCCGCAGCCGCTCCAGGGTGCCGCGCGGCCCGCCCTCCTCCCCCTCCACCACGGTCTCGACATGCAGGTCGGCAGGCGCCTCGGCCAGCCGGCGCACCAGCCGTTTCGCCCAGCTCAGCGGGTATCCCTGGTCCGGCGCGGGCACCTCGATACAGGTGCGCAGCTTGCCTGTGCGCAGGTCGGCGATCACCGACACGACTCCGGGCGTGCCCTCGATCCGCAGTTCCGCGTCGAGCCGTCCCTCCAGGCAGAGCCGGTCGGCCAGTTGTGCCCGGCGCTCACGCGGGTCGCTGCCGCGCTTGGAGCGCAGAACCGGCAGCACCTTCTGCCCGAGTTCACCGCCGAGCCGGAGACAGACCTGGCGGATGAGCCGTTCCCAGCTCTCCACCACCTCCAGGGCGCGGGGGTCGCCCTTGCAGAGGGTCTCGTCGTCGATCCCGTTGCGTACGGGGACCCAGGCCGCTCCCATGTTCTGGAAGCCGTGGCAGCCGGAGTTCTCGTGCTGAAGGTAGTGGAGCAGTTCCTGGAGCAGCCAGGCGTGCGCCAGGTTGCCGACGCCCTCGTGCCGGATCAGCATCTGCGCCTGGTGGGCGACCTCGGCCCAGGACAGGTGCCAGAGCGCCACCTTGTGCTTGCGCCGCCGGTCGATCCTGACGTCGACCAGCGGGCTCCCTTCGAGCGCGACGTCGTTCGACAGGGTGATGACGGCCTCGTAACCCCGGCGGGCGGCGATGTCCATGTACGCCTGCACCTGCTCGGGCTTCAGGGCGTTGCCGTTGGTCTTCGTCTCGACCAGCGCCGTCCACAGCTTGCCCGCCCGCTCGACGCGGATGACCCCGTCAGGCCGCCGCGGGGTGTCGCCGTGCGGCAGCGAGACCTCGGTGAACGTCTCCACACGGCCCGCCGGTGCGCCGAACCCGGCAATGAGCCTCCGGCCGAACTCCGGGATCTGAGCCATCACCGACAACAGGACGGACGTGGCCCGTGTCTCGCGGTCCCGGTCGCTCTTGAGCGCGGACACCGGGAAGAGCCTGGCCTGCCTCCAGGAGTCGTTCTCCGCCAGGGACTTCTTGACCACCTTCGGCAAGGTGACCTTCTTCTTGGCGGTACGGGGCCGCGCGGACGCCGCTTTGCCCGCTGCCGTGTCCTCCTCGGGCCGCCGGGGGGCCGGGACGGCGCCCAGCGCCGGCTTCCCGGGGGAGCCGGACGGCCGATGGGGCCGGGGTCCGGTGTCCGGTCCGGGGGTCGAGGCCGACGGATCTGCCGGGACCGTCGGGGCGCAGAGGGCGGAGGCGGGGGCGGGAGGGTTCGGTGGGGCGTCGTCCGCCGCGCTCTCCAGCGCCTCTTCGGCTTCCTCTGCCTCCTCGGCCTCCGCGTCGTCGTCGATGTCGACGCCGAAGTCCGTCGCCAGGCCCGCCAGACCCGCCTCGTAGCCCTGGCCCACGGCACGCAGCTTCCACTCGCCGCCCCGGCGGTAGAGCTCGCCGAAGATGAAGGCGCTCACCGAGTCCGCGTCGTCGATGGCGAACCTGATCAGTCCCTCGCCGGAGCCGTCGGTCAACGTCAGCCGCAGGTCGGTCAGTTCGTCGAAGCGGGCCCCCTCGTACCGGCTCGCGGCGACCACGATCCGGGAGATGTCCTGCGGAACCGCCGTCAGGTCGAAGCTGATCCGGTCCCTGTTACCGCTCCCCGTGGGCGCCTTGCCCAGCAGCTGTACGCTCCCGTCGGCGGCCACCGGGTTGTTGTAGAAGTAGAAGTCCGTGTCGCTGCGCACCTTGCCGTGCGCGTCGAGCAGCAGCACGGAGACATCCGCGTCACCCTCCCCGGTGGGACTGCTCCAGTCCAGACTCACGATCACGGAGTCGATGTCCCCGCTCAGGGTCGCCAGCCCCACATTGGCGCCCTTGGTCAACTCGTACACGGCCCCACCCCCACTCGCGCACGCCGGACACGGGTCGCTGTGCCTCACCTTTCGCGAGCGGACCCGGTGTGACGTGCCACACACTCAGTACTCAGCGGCACCTTAGTACCCAGCCTGTGCCGTCCGTGGCCGTCCGGCGGAAACGGGCCGGACGGCTGCCGGAGAGTGGCACGTGGTCGGTCGGCCGCCGGGGTGCGGCGCTCAGCGGCGGCTGGCCGTGGCGGCGATGGACGGGAGGACGGAGAGGGCGAGGACGCCGCCGGTGAGGGCGAGGGCGGGGTAGCTCGCGGCGGCCACGACGGCGCCGGAGGTCAGGCCGCCGGTGGTGCCGGCCACGGCGATGGAGACGTCGACCAGGCCCTGGGTCCGGGCCCGGGTGGCCAGGGGCACGGCGTCGGTGATGATCGCGGTGCCGGACACCAGGCCGAGGTTCCAGCCGAGCCCGAGCAGAGCCAGCGCGAGGGCCAGCGGGGCGACGGAGTCGCCGGGCGCGGCGGCGGCGAGGAGACCGGCGGCCAGCAGCGTGACGCCGGACGCGGCGGCGACGGCGACGGGGCCGTACCGGTCCACGAACCAGCCGGTGAGCGGCGACGGCAGGTACATCGCCCCGACGTGCACGGCGATGACGAAACCGGAGGCGGCGGTGGTGTGGCCGTGGTCGTGCATGTGGACCGGCGTCATCGTCATGATCGCGACCATCACCAGCTGAGTGACGATCATGATGAGGGCGCCCAGGACGACGGTGGGGCGACGGCGCTCGGCTCCTGCGGGTGGCGCGGGCGCGGCGGCCGGCGTGGGCGCCGCAGTTGGCGAGGGCGTCGCGGGCGGCAGGGGCGGCGGGTCCTGCCCGGCCTCCGCCGCCTGCGCGGCTCCCGCCGACCCCACCGCCTCCGCCGCCTCCACCTGCCTCGCCGCCACCGTCGCCTGCTGTTGCCCCCGGTCGTCGAGGGTGCGGGCGAGCAGGAGCGGGTCGGGGCGGAGCCACACGGCGAGGACGGTGGCCGCCAGCGCGTAGGCGACACCGGCCAGCAGGAAGGGCCCGGCCAGGCGCGGCATGCCGAGGGCGTGGGCGAGGTCGCTGGTGGGTGACGCCAGGTTGGGGCCGACGACGCCGCCGAGCGTGGTGGCGACCAGGACGGTCGAGACGGCGCGGGCCCGGTGCGCCGGGGCGGCGAGGTCGGCCCCGGCGTACCGCGCCTGCAGGTTGGTGGCGGTGCCGGCGCCGTAGACGAACAGGGCGAGGAACAGCAGGACGGGACTGTCGGCGACGGCCGCCACGATGACGGCGGCGGCGCCCACCGCGCCGGTCAGATACCCGGCGGCCAGCCCCGGTCTTCGCCCGCGCGCCTGCGAGACCCGCCCGACACCGACCGCGGCGAGCGCCGACCCGGCGGTGAACAGGGCGCTGGGCAGCCCCGCGAGCCCCGTCGAGCCGAGCATGTCCTGGGCGAGCAGGGCCCCCACGGTGATCCCGGCGGCCAGTCCGGCGCCGCTGAGGACCTGGGAGACGACCAGGACGGTGAGGATGCGGCGCTGTGCCTCGGGGTGCCGGGCCGTTATGTCGCTCTCGGCGGGAGCGGTGCTCGTCACGGGGCGGGCTCCTTCACGGGGCGGGCTCCTTCACGGGGATGAGCGGGAGGGGTTGGGGGCCGGCAGGAAGGCGGGGGAGGAACGGGGAGGGGAACGAGCGAGGGTGGAAGGAGGGACACGGGCGAGGGGCGGGGGGCTTCAGGTCGGGTCCGCCGCCGTCTCCACCGGCAGTTCGGCCAGGCGCCACTCCAGCATGCCGTCGTGGAGGCGGATCGCCCGTCGGCCGCGGTCGGCGAGCAGCCGCACCGCGTCGTGGGCGAGCACGCAGTACTCGCCCCGGCAGTAGACGACGATCTCCGCGCCCTCGGGCAACTCCCCGATGCGGTCGGCCAGTTCGCCGACGGGGATGGACAGCGCGCCGGGGATGTGGCCGGCCCGGTACTCCTCGGCCGGCCGTACGTCCAGCAGCACCACGTCTCCGGCCGCCACCCGGACCCGCAGGTCCTCCCGGCGCAGCTCCGCCGCGCCGTCCGCACCGAGGTACGCCGCACGGGCCGGGGTCACGGCCGCCCGGTGGGTCTCGGTGACCTTGCGCAGCAGCGCGAACAGCCGGGCGACGTCGTCCCCGGCGAGCCGGTAGTGGATGCGTACGCCCTCCCGCCGCGTCGTCACGAACCCGGCCCGCTTGAGGGTCTGCAGGTGCGCCGAGGCCGTCGTCAGGTTCAGCCCGGCGGCCCTGGCCAGCGAGTCGACCGTGCGCTCGCCCTGCGCCAGCAGGTCCAGCAGCTCCAGTCGCTTCCCGCTGGCGAGCGCCTTGCCGCCGACCGCGAAGGCGTCGTAGAGCCGCGCCTTCGCGTCCGCCCTGCCCTCGGCTCCCGCTCGGGCCGCTCCGGCTGGTCCGGCCGCTCCCACTGGTCCCCTTGCTCCCATCTCATCCTCCATAAATCCATGGAATATCGTAGAGGCGATCGTGGCGCAAGAGAAGCGCGCCGAAGGAGCGAGAAGGAGGCGAGCACGGCATGGGCGTCGCCGAAGGAGCGGCCGGCATCCGGCTGGGCCTGCGTGCCAACCTGCCCCAGTTCGTCCTGCTCGTCGCGGTCAACGCCCTGGTCGGCGGCGTACTCGGGCAGGAACGCGTCGTGCTGCCGCTGCTCGCCGACGAGGTCTTCCGGCTCTCCGCCTACACCGCCGCCCTCACCTACATCGCCGCCTTCGGCGCCACCAAGGCGGTGACCAACTTCTTCGCCGGTGCGCTCTGCGACCGCTACGGCCGCAAGCCGGTCCTGGTGGCGGGGTGGCTCGTCGCCCTGCCCGTGCCGCTGCTGCTCATCTGGGCCCCGGCGTGGGGCTGGGTCGTCGGCGCGAACGTACTGCTCGGCGTGAACCAGGGGCTGACCTGGTCCACCACCGTCATCATGAAGATCGACCTGGTCGGCCCGGAGCGGCGCGGCCTCGCCATGGGCCTCAACGAGGCCGCCGGATACGGGGCGCTGGCCGTCACCGCTCTGGCCACCGGTGCCATCGCCGCCCACGCCGGACTGCGCCCCGAGCCGTTCCTGCTGGGCATCGCCTACGCCGCCCTCGGCCTCGGCCTGTCGGCCCTGGCCGTCCGCGAGACCCGCGACCACGCCCGCCTGGAGGCCGTACGCCACCGCCCCGACCGCCCCGGCCACCACGGGGACCTGACCACCGGCCGGATCGCCTGGCTCACCAGCGTCCGGGACCGGGCGCTGTCCGCCGCCAGCCAGGCGGGGCTGGTCAACAACCTCAACGACGCGCTCGCCTGGGGCGTGTTCCCCCTGCTGTTCGCCGCGCACGGCCTGTCGGTCGCCCGCATCGGCGTCCTCGGCGCCCTCTACCCGGCCGTGTGGGGGCTGGGGCAGCCGGTCACCGGATGGTGGTCCGACCGCGTCGGACGCAAGCACCTCATCACCGCCGGCATGCTGCTGCAGGCCGGGGCGATCGCGCTGGTCGCCCTCGGCACCACGTTCCCCGTCTGGGCGACCGCGCAGGTCCTCCTCGGGGCCGGCACCGCGCTCGTCTACCCCACGCTGCTCGCCGTCATCGGCGATGTCGCCCACCCGGCCTGGCGGGCCCGCGCGGTCGGCGTCTACCGGCTCTGGCGCGACGGCGGCTTCGCGGTCGGCGCCCTCCTGGCCGGGGCCCTCGCCGACGCCTACGGCCTGACCAGCGCGATCTGGGCCGTCGCCGCCCTCACCGCCGCCTCCGGCCTGCTCGTCGCGACCCGCATGTACGAAACCCACCCGCGCCCCGCGCCGCCCCCGCGCGCCTGACCCGCCCGACGGACCGTGCGGGCGCGGCCGGCCCGGGCGCGGCCTCAGTCGCCGCCGCCGTCACCACTGCCGCCTCCGCCGCCGTCACCGCCGTCCGTACCCCAGCCGTCGCCGCCGGCCCGGCCGCGGCCTCAGTCGCCGCCGCCGTCACCACCACCGCCGCCGCCGTCACCGCCGTCACCGCCGAATCCGCCCCCGCCGCCGTCACCGCCGTCGCCGCCGTCCGCGCCCCACCCGTCGCCGCCGCCGGACTCGTTGTCCTGGCCGTCGCTGCCGAGGTTGCTGAACCAGGGCCGGTCCCAGGCCCAGTCGGCGGCGAGCGGCTCGCCGGTGGCCGCAGGGCGGCGCTGCGACGGGAAGCGCGCGTGACCGGTGGTGTCGCCGAGCCCGAAGGCGACGGAGAAGACCTGCGCCATCACCGCGTCCAGCGGATCGGCGCTCTCGTACCGCACGGGGGCCAGCGGCAGCAGGACCTCGCCCGGATCGAGCGCGGGCCGGCGCGCCGGACGGGTCAGCAGGGCGACGCGTCGCCCGTCGCGCAGCAGCCAGGAACTCAGGGCGTCCTCCCGCCGCAGCACCCAGTGCGCCTGCCCGGGCAGCCGGACCTCCACCGTGCTCTTCGACTTGCGCAGCTTCTTGCGGAGACTGAGCTGCGCCGTCGCGTCGCCGACGGTCAGCCGCAGGCCCTTGGCGGGCTGCGGCGAGTCCCGGTCGAAGCGGTGCGGCGCGCGGAGCCGTACGACGGGGGCGTGCGGCCCCCAGACATCGACGCGGACGAGGCGGCGGTCCACGGCGACGGTGACCGGCCCGGCGGGGCCGGAGGCGTACCGCCGCGCGATCCACAGGGGCACCCCCTCGGCCCGGGCGCGGTCCGCGAGGGCCCCGACCTGGTCGGGGCCACCGCACCGCCGTACCGCCAACTCGCCCAGCGCGCGGGCGAACTCGGCGGCCTGTCGCACCTTCACCGGGGTGGCGCTGCCGGTGACCCGGGTGACCGGCACCACCCCGGTCCCCTCCGCCAGCCGCTCCAACGGGCGCTCCGCGCCGCCGCCCCCGAGCCAGTGGCCCCGCAGGTACGCCTCCGCCATCGCCGCGAGGTTCAGCTCGTCGAGCGGCGTGACCCTGCCGCCCCTGCGCAGCCCTTCCTCGGCCAGCTCCACGACCCGCGCCAGCGGATTCCACGACCGCTCCTGGTAGAGCACCTCGCTCACAGCCACCCCCGTACGCGCCTACGACCGGGCCACACCCTCGCACAGCCTGCCCGTCCCGGCGAAGCCTCCGGCGGCTGCTCCGCGTGAGCGCCTGCCCCGCATGAGCGCCCACCCCGCCGAGGGGCTCCCGGCGCGGGCGGGCGCCGTCGGCGGCGTGGCGCCCCGGCGGCCGGGTACTCGCGGGGGCATGAAGTGGCAGAAGGTGCAGGGAGCACCCGGTGCGGTGTTCGTCGTGGTGCTCGACGAGGGGGAGGAGGCCGTCGGCGCGCTCACGCGGTTCGCCCGGGAGCAGTCACTGGGGGCGTCGCAGGTGACCGCCGTGGGGGCCTTCTCCCGGGCCGCGGTGGGCTGGTTCGACCGCGGGGAGAAGGACTACCGGAGAATCCCGGTCGACGAGCAGTGCGAGGTGCTGTCGCTGCTCGGCGACATCGCCGTGGGCGAGGACGGCCCGACCCCGCACCTGCACGCCGTACTGGGTCTCTCGGACGGTACGACCAGGGGCGGGCACCTGCTGGAGGGGCGAGTGTGGCCGACGCTGGAGGTCATCGTGCGGGACAGCCCGGCGGCCCTGGCCAAGACCCACCGCCCGGACCTGGGCCTGGCGCTGATCGACCTGCCGGACCAGCACAC